>DASVUA010000492.1:0-9082 GCA_036387295.1 Thermoanaerobaculia bacterium
CGCGCGAGCGCGAGCGCCTCTCCACGACACGTCAGGACAAGGTGGGGGAGACCAGCGGCGCCGTCTATGCCCAGACCGCACTGCAATGGTCATCGTGGTTGCGTACTGTGGCGGGGATTCGTGCGGATCATTTCCGGTTCGACATCGAATCCGGCGACCCAATCAATTCGGGCCGTGACGATGCGTCGATGGTCAGTCCGAAACTGACGGTGGTTTTTGGCCCCTGGCGGAATACCGAGCTTTATGCGAACGCCGGGTCGGCGTTTCATAGTAACGACGCGCGCGGTGCGACGATCCGCATCGATCCCGCCACCGGCGACCCTGCAGAACGTGTGACGCCGCTCGTCCGCAGCCGCGGGGCGGAGCTCGGTCTGCGCTCCACGCCTGTCCCTCGCGTTCACCTCACCGCGGCTCTCTGGGCTCTCGACATCGCCTCGGAACTCTTGTTCGTCGGCGACGCCGGCACGACCGAAGCGAGCCGTCCGAGCCGCCGTACCGGAGTGGAGCTCGCGACGTTCTACAACCTGCTCGACTGGCTCGCCCTCGACGCCGAATACGCGTACTCACGCGCGCGCTTTCGCGGCGACGATCCCGCCGGCAATCACATTCCGGGGGCGGTCGAAGGCGTGGCGTCGATCGGCCTCAGCGTCATCGATTTCGGCCGCGTCTCGGGCGAATTGCGCTATCGCTATTTCGGGCCGCGCCCGCTCATTGAAGACGACAGCGTCCGTTCCGAAGCGTCGAATCTCTTCAATGCGCGCATCGGCTATCGCGTCGCTCCGCGCATCCGCCTCGACTTCGACGTCTTCAACATCCTCGACGCGGAAGTGAGCGACATCGACTATTTCTATACCTCCCGGCTCCCCGGCGAGCCGGCCGCGGGCATCGACGACGTGCATTTCCACCCGGTGGAAAAGCGGGCGTTTCGTGTGGGGGTGACGACCTCGTTCTGACTTTGCGCCTGAATCAAATGGTCGCCGTGTCGGCCGGCTCGCCACTCATCCGTTCGACGGTCAGCTCGACGTCGCCGCAGCGGACCTGTGACTCGCGCGCCAATTGAAGCGGGACGGCAATGCGCCGTCCCGCGACGAACGTGCCGTTCTTGCTTTTATTGTCTTCAATCACGAGCGTTTCGCGGCCGACGTGCAGCCGAGCGTGCACGCGTGAGACGGAGGCGGCGTCGATGAACACCGCGCAGTTCGCGTTCCGTCCGATCTCGTGGATCCCTTCAGGAAGGGAAATGATTCGCTCCTGCACCGTCACGCGCACGAGCCGCTCCTGTGCACTCACTGCAGTGTCATCCACCGCTTCGCTGCCGAACGCGTAACCGAATCCATAGACGGTGCGGATCGCCTTGGCCGTACCGCCCCGTTCTTCGAGTGCGGTTCGGATCTCGAGGACGAGGGTCTTGAGGTTCGCTTCCTCGACGATCTGGCCCGACCAGATGTGATCGAGAAGGTCGCGTTTGCTGATCGCGCGCGGACGTTCCGCAACGAGGAACGACAACAGGCGGAAGGCGCGCGGCGTGAGACGCACGGCGGCGCCGCCCCGGCTGAGATCCTTCCGGTCGGTATCGAGAATGAAGCCGTCGAATCGAACCCGCATCGAAACTACCACTTCGCTACCGGTCTCTTACGACTTTCACCGGCAAACGAGCGATTGTGTCGATCATGCACCAGCCGATACCGATTCCGGAACCCCGCGCCCACGCGTCGAACCTGCGGCTGGTCACCGGCACAGGTAGGGATCGGCCGAGCTGGCGACTCTCCCTGTCGAGAGGCAATCACGCGTCGGGGCCGCAATCCGCTCCCGATGCAGCAATGATCGGCACCAGCGTCGGCCACATTCGGATCATCGGTCTGCTCGGAGAGGGCGGGATGGGTGAGGTTTACCTCGGTGTCGACGAACGTCTGCAGCGCCGCGTCGCGCTCAAGGCGATCCGTGGTGAGCGGCGCCTTTCCGCCGGCAGCCGCGAACGGCTGCTGCGCGAAGCGCGCGCTCTCTCGTCCTTCGATCATCCGAACATCTGCCGCATTTACGATTACGCGGAAGGTCCGGCTTGCGACTTTCTGGTGCTCGAGCTGATCGAAGGGATCACCTTGACGCGCGCAATCGCGGAGGGGATGAGCCGCGTGCGGAAACTGCGCATCGCACGCGAAATCGTTCGCGCCCTTGCCGCCGCCCATCGCCGTGGCATCGTGCATCGCGACCTCAAGCCCGACAACGTGATGATCGCCCGCGACGGCACCGTCAAGGTTCTCGACTTCGGCCTCGCTCGTGCGCAGGGCGCGGCGCCCCAGCCTGAGGTTGCAGAAGAGACGGCGGAGATCGAGTCTGCCGATACGTTGATCATGGGAGAGATAGCGACAGGGGCCGCCGGAACGCCGCTTTACATGAGTCCGGAGCAGGCGCGCGGTGTGGCACTGACGACCGCGAGCGACCTGTACTCCTTCGGACTCGTGCTGCAGATGTTGCTGACCGAGGAGCAGCCGCGGCCGGCGAGCATCGGACGCGACGCATTGATTGCGCTCGCCGCGGCGGGCGAAACGCTGGCCATGCAGAGGCAGCCGCGTCATCTCACCGCACTCGTTGCGCGTTTGACCAGCTTCGCGCCGGCCGAACGGCCGACGGCGGTCGAGACGCTCGAGCGCCTCGAGCGAATTCTGTCGATGCCGGCCCGCCGTGCGCGGATGATTGCGGCGGCGCTCCTCTTGGCGCTCTTCCTCGGCGGAATTGTCAAGTACGCGTTCGACGTGACGACCGCGCGCCGCGAGGCGGAGCGCCGGCGGGGACAGGCGGAGGATCTGGTGGCGTTCATGGTGGACGACCTGCCGAAGCGGCTCGAGCCCGTTGGCCGGCTCGACGTCATGGATGGCGCGGCCACGAAAGCGCTCGAGTATTTTGCGTCGCTTCGCCCCGAGGAATTGAGCGGCGACGAAATGCACCGCCATGCGGTGGCGCTGACGCAGCTCGGCGACGTGCGCGTCAAGCAAGGGAAACTGCCGGAGGCACTGGCACTGTTCCGCCAGTCCTTGAGATTTGCGGAAGCAGCGGCGTCGGAGGATGCGAGCCGCGATGACTGGCAGCTTGCTCTGTCGAACAGTCACTTCTGGGTCGCTGACGGACTGCGCCGGCAAGGCGATGCACGCGGCGCGCTCACCCATTTTCAAAAGTATTACGCCGTTTCGGCGCTGCTCGCGTCGCGGCATCCCGGCGATGTGAAATATGCGACGGAGCTGAGTTACGCGCACAGCAATCTCGGATCGGCATATGAGGCCCTGGGCGATTTCGGGCGCGCAGCGGCCGAGTATCGCACCACCATCGGTGTGGACCGCCGTCGCGTGCAAGTCGAGCCGGACAACGTTCAGCATCGCGCCGATCTCGCGAACTCGCTCAACAAATTAGGAGTATTGCAGCAGGCGAGCGGCGATTTACGCGGCGCACTCGAGGCGTTCGAACAAGACGTCGCGCTCCGCCGTTCGCTGCTCGAAGCCAATCCCGGCGACACGCGCCGCGCCAGTCGTCTGGCCATCAGTCTCGCGTTCCTCGGCGCTGCACAAATGAACACGGGTGAGGCCACGCAAGCAGTGGCGACGATTCGTGAAGAGCTCGCGATCGCCGCGCGTCTTGCGACACGTGACGAACAGAATCTCGACTGGCGCCGCGCCCGCGCGGTGGCCCAGGTGCGCCTCGCGGAAGCACTCGAGACGACGGGCGGAAACCCGGAATCCGTCCGTCTGCTCGATGAAGCGGTTCGTACCATGACGAGCCTCACCGCACGCGACGCGCGGCCGACGTGGCAACGCGATCTCGCCGCGGTACACCATCAACTGGCGCGTTTGCACGCACGGCGTGGCGACATTGCCGGTGCAACAGCGCATGGCCGGAGCGCTGTGACACTGGCCGAGAGTGCGCGGGTAAAGCAGGCGGCGGACGTCCATGCAGTACGCGTCTTGTGCGACGCGCAGGTCGACCTCGCGGAAATCGACAACGCGCAGGGACGCACAGAGGCGGCGAAAGAGCGGAGCACGCGCGTCGTCTCGCTCGCACGCACAGCGCCGTACGACCGCGAGCCTCGGATCAGCCATGCCGCGGTGCGCGCGCTGTTCATTCTCGACCGCGCACCCGAGGCCTTCGCGCTCGCGAGGCGCCTCGAGTCGGCCGGCTATCGGCGACCCGATTTCGCCGGACGATGGCGGCATCCCGCGCCCCTGCCGTGAGCGGCCGGTAAACGTCCCATATCCAATCAAGTCCAGGTGAGGCGTGTCGCCCCGCCAGGCGAGAGCTGTCCCATGCAGCAGTTCACGAAGGAGAGAGAGCAATGGTCGTCGGAGAAAACATCAAGTGGGTCATTATCGAAGTCGGTGAAGCCGACGATGTGCAGACGGCATTCGTCGCGCCACTGACGCTGAAGCTCGAGCCGGGTTGGGTGGGCACGATCGTCTGGTTCGTCTTCACTCCCGGCTGGGCGCTCGACAGCACGGACGGCATCCAGTTCCCGGCCGGTAGTGGGTTCGACGGACAGCCGCAGCCCGACCCTGCCCGTGCGAACTGCTGGAGCACTGCCGCCGCGAACATCACCCCCGGCATAGCCCATTACACGATCAATGTCAGACACGACGTCAAGGGGCCCGCGTCGACAGGCGATCCGGTCGTCGAAAACGAAGCCCCTCCAGAGTTGGGGGCGGCGGCAGGTACGACGCGCATTCTCAATCTCGCCGCGCGTGCGTAACCGGTTGCTCGATGAACCAGGAGTGCCGCCATGCGTTGAACCGCCTGCTGTCCGCCCTTTCCGATTCCCCCTCCGCCGTGACGCGAGTCTCCGTGCGCCACACAACAACAATGAACCACTTACAGATCGGCCCGCGGGTCGAATCTTCGAGGAGAAGTCATGACTGAAGTCGTATCGTCCTACCGTAACGCATCAACCCGCCCGGTCGCCAAACCGGTCGCACCAATCGAAGACAGAGCCGCTTTCATCAGTGAAGAGGTGACGGCAACGGGCAACGACGGTCTCGCGGCGCTTGTCTTCAACGAAATTCAGAACAAGGCGGCGTCCGTGGCGACAGCGAAAAACATGGTGAACATGCTTCCGCTGAACGAGGGGTCGCTGGGCGATTTTCCGTGGTTCTGGCAGAGCGGACTCGATTTCAACGCGGCGACGTACAACTGGCTCAATCAGCTGTTCGCCTATGACGCGTCCGGCTACGTCGGGACGAACGGCGAGGCTTTGACGACCGCGTATAACAACGTCCTGCAGGACATCGCGTACGTCCTCGACGATGCAGACGCGGCAGCGCTCAACAACGCGAATCTGGCGATCGCCACGGTCGTCAACACGATGTTGACGGACTTCACTACGCTCGTCGGCCCGGTCACCGGTACGGCCGCCCCCCAGCAGCTCAACTACGTCATCGGCCAAATCCTGACGTGGGGCACCCCCGGACTGACGCTCAATCAGCTTCGCAACAGCTCGAATCCAATGGCGCTGCTGCCGAACGTCCCCCTCGGCGCGGACCCAGTGGTCAGCGACGTCATGACGTACCTCGCGAAGACGAGCTCGGTGGCGCACATCCAGGCGGCGGTGGTCTCGATGAACTATCAGCTCGCCGAGACGCTCACCAACGTCGATCCGACGACGCCTCCCAAATCAGCCGGCCCGGGCTTCATGACCACGGCCGACGATCACGCCGTCCTTCAGATCGTCCCGGCCGTCACCATCGCCGAGTCGACCGCAGTGATCCAGAACAATCTCCTGCCGTCGTCCGGCCAGGGCTCGACGTTTTCGGCCTCGTTCGTGGCCACGTCCTCCGACCAGAAGACCATGCAGCTCTCCATCGACGGGAGCGGCGGCGTCGGTGGTGACGCCGGTTTCTTCTTCTCCTTCGGCGCGAGCGCGAGCGTCAGCTACAACCTCTTCGAGTTCGCCTCGGACGCGACCACCTGCCAGGTGAAGCTCACGTTCAACGGCGTCACCACCGTCACTCCGACCATGGCCGGGTACAACGTCTCGACCGGGACCGGCTGGTGGAATCCCGATCCGATCGTGGAAGCGGCGAATCCCGTCGCGAATCAGAGCGGCTATCAGTTCACTCCGACGCCGCCGTACAACTTCGGTGTGAAGGGGGACTTCGGCGTCATCGGCCGCCTTCTCATCTCGCAGCAGCCGGTGATCTCGATGACCTATTCGACCAGTCATTACGCCGAGATGCAGCAGATCTTTCAGGAGACGGTGTCGTGGGACACGTCGTTCTGCGGCATCTCGCTCGGCGGCGGCTCACAGTCGTATTACAGCGCGAGTCTCACGCAGAACGCCTCGGCGCAGACGGTGACGGTGACGATGAACCCGGTCGGCAACAAGACGCCCGTCACGGCGACGGACCAGCTCGCATACGTCATCGGCGCCCAGATTCTCTGGCCGGGTGCGTCGGCGTCGCAGAACGCCGCCGGGATTTAGCCGGAAAGCAAGTTGATCGCGGCGCCCGGTATGGCAACCGGGCGCCGCCCCTTCGTCAGCGATGGCTCACACATTGCTGAACCCGGCAGCAGCGATGTGGAAAAACAACAGCCTTTCGATCGTCATGTTCGTGCTGTTCGCGTTTTGTCTGGGCGGCCACAGCTACGCCGGCTGGCTCACCTATAACGAGGAGCAGCGCGAGCATGGTGACGTTGAGGTTGGGTACACCACTTTCCTGAAAACGAGCGAGTTCGGGGAGACCGTTTTCGAAAACTGGGAGAGCGAGTTTCTGCAGATGGGGTTCTACGTCATCCTGACGGTGTTCCTCTACCAGCGCGGTTCTTCCGAGTCGAAGAAGCACGACGGCAGCGATCCCGTTGAAGAAGACCCGGCCTCACACCGCGACGACCCCGATGCGCCGTCGCCGGTGAAGCACGGCGGCTGGCGTCTCACTCTCTATAAAAATTCGCTGAGCCTCGCGTTTCTCCTCCTGTTCGTCATCAGCTTCGTCGGACATGCCGCGAGCGGCGCGCGCAAGCAGACGGAACGAGGGAAGGTGCACGGTTCCACCGAAGTGATCACGACCTTCGGCTACATGGCGAAACCACAGTTCTGGTATGAATCGCTGCAGAACTGGCAGAGTGAATTTCTGGCGGTGCTGGCCATCGTCGTGCTGTCGATTCGACTGCGTCAGTGGGGCTCACCGGAGTCGAAACCGGTTCATGCGCCGCACTCGCAGACCGGCAGCGGCTGATTTGCAGCTGCAGGTCTGCGGACGTTCAAACGGGCGCGAAGCTCGCCAACGGTCTGTTGCAGCAGGTCATCGGAAAACTCGCCGCTGTACAGGCTCCTGCGTCTGCGGCCGCGCGCAGATGTTCGGCCACGGTCTGGCTGTCGTCGTAGTCGCTCATGGAACGGTGAGTGGAGATTTCCGCACGCCGCTCGTCAGAAGATCGCGATCGGATTGACGGGCGAGCTCGTGGCGCCGGTGATGCGCCACGGCGCGATCACGACCAGGAACTCCCATTGCTTGCGCGAGGCGCAGAGTGCAGCGAGCGGATCGAGGTCGGCGTTGTCGACCAGCGGCATGCCGAGGTGAGGGATGGCGATCGCGTGGAACGGAGAGCCCCAGCGGGAGAACGCCGGGAGGGGAGCGACGTCGCTGTCGCCGTCGCTCATGAGGAGCGCGATCTGCTTTTCCTTCACCCACGGCAGGCACTCCGGATGAAGACCGGCGCGGAGTTCGCGCGTATTGCGGGTGCCTGCGCCGGTGCGGACGAGGAGGAGGTCGCCGGAGCGGATCGCGACGCGCTGGCGGCGCACGGCTTCTTCGAGATCGGCGACCATGATCGCGGTGCCCGGCTCCAGTGATCCGCCGTGCAGTGCGCCGACGTCGAGCAGAACGCCGCGTCCGACGACTCCACGTTCCGCAATGACGCCGATATCGAGTTTCCCGCATCCGGTGTCTGTGACCTCGGAGGTCGGAATTCCGTTGTACATCCGGCCGGGATCGGCGAATGCGTGACAGAGCGCGTCGAGATGTGTTTGGGCGAACCCATGCCACACGCCGCCAATGAAATCTCGTGTGCCCGATTCGTCCTTCATCATTTCGTACTGTGCCCGGCGGATCCCCTCGTTTCCGGCCAGTCGTACGGCTCGCGCCAGCGACACTGTGCGTCCTTCCGTTACCAGTGCGTATGCGTCGCGGATTTTCGCCGCGGTGATGTAATTCAATGTCCCGAGTTGATCGGCCGCACCCCAGCGTCCCCAATTCGACAGGCGCGGCAACAGCGCATCGAGGTCACTGTCGGTCGTGACGCGCGGCGAGGAAGTGGCGTGCGTGAGGCCGTTCTGTGGAACGGTCGCACAATGGATGGACATGGCCGACAGGATCGCCGTGAGCAACAACAGCACTAGTCGCGTCATGTCGGGAGCGTACCAAAGAGGCGGTCGCCGCGGCGGCGGCGTAACGAGCCGACACCTCTCTGTGTCGCGTAGGTTGCAAGCGTGGCGGATAGTCTGACGCCGGCAACCTAGCGCGGGACAGTAGACTCGCGGCGAGGCCGTCACCGGCCGGAGCGAGGTGCGATCGATGGATGAGGCGCTGCAGCAACACGACGTGCGCGGTGGTCTGCGGGGAGCGGCGATGTTCGGTGGATCGGTGGCCGCGGTGGCGGCGCTGGGCGGGCTGTTCAATCCCGCGGCCGGCGACACGCGGGCCTGGTATGACGCGCTGCAAAAGCCGTGGTTCACGCCTCCCGATTGGGTATTCGGTCCGGTCTGGACGACGCTGTACGTTCTCATTGCGATCGCCGGCTACCGGCTCTGGCGGGCGGAGCGCGGCGCGTTGCGCAGCGCCGCGTTGCGCTGGTGGACGGTGCAACTGCTGCTGAACGCCGCCTGGAGTCCAGTCTTCTTCGGTGCAAAGCGTCCAACCGCGGCGCTGATCGTGATCGTGCTGATGCTCGCAGCCATCGCCGCGCTCATCGCAACGAGCCGCAAAGTCGATCGGGGAGCGGCCTGGATGCTCGTGCCGTATCTGGCCTGGGTGACGCTCGCCACATTGCTGAACGAGGAAATCGTCCGCCTCGCACAATAGTCACCACAGACAGCGGGCACGCTGCG
>DASVUA010000493.1:0-3322 GCA_036387295.1 Thermoanaerobaculia bacterium
GGCGTTGGGCGTTGGGCTTTGGGCGTTTGGGGCGCCGCGAAATAAGGGCTTCACGAACCACCCCGAACGCCTAACGCCCAAAACCCGTGCGCGCAGCGCGCGCTAGCGCTTCTTCCCGCCGCCAAATTTCCGCACCGATGCGAAATGCACGGTGAAGTAGTTGGCCGCGGCGCGGAGTGCCTTGCCGACCGCACTGGCGTCTTTTTCCGGGATGTTCTCGACCGCCAGACGCATGTGCGGAGGGAGTTTGCTCCGGCACCGGCGGCAGAGCGCATTGCCGACTGTTTTGTCGAAATCGCAGCGCGGGCATTGCTTCTTCTTCGAAAGATCGGTGACTTGGTCCCTGGTCAGATGCATCGCGATGCTATTGTGACATAAGCCGTCCGAGATAGAATCCGCCGCCATGGGACAGCGCGTTGAGTTTTCATCGAACGGTCACACCTGCCAAGGCTACTTTGCCGCTCCGGAATCGGGCAACGGTCCGGCCGTGGTCGTCATTCAGGAGTGGTGGGGCCTCGTCGAGCACATCGAAGATCTGGTGAACCGGTTCGCCGCTGCCGGCTTCGTTGCACTCGCACCCGATCTGTATCACGGCGAGACCACTTCCTCCCCCGACACCGCGACGAAGTTGCTGATGGAGCTCGATGTCGAGCGCGCCGGAAAAGAGATTGCCGGCGCCGGCGCGTATCTCCTCCAGCGCCCCGAGTGCTCTTCGGAAAAGTACGGCGTGATCGGCTTCTGCATGGGCGGCGCGCTCGCGCAGTACGCGGCCACGAATGATGCGCAACGCGTCGGCGCGGCGGTCAGTTTCTACGGCGGCTTCAAACAGGTGGCGCCGAAGTGGGAAGACCTGCAGGCGCCGATCCTCCTCGTTTACGGCGAGAACGACAAAGGCGTGCCGGCCGAAGCCGGGCGCGCGCTGCATGCGAAACTGCAGGAGCTCGGAAAAGACGCCGAGCTCGTGGTCTATCCGAATGCGGATCACGCGTTCTTCAACGACAGCCGCCCCGAGGTTTACAACGAGGATGCGGCGAGCGACGCGTGGCGGAAAACCGTCGAGCTGTTCCGGCGCAGTCTGTGATTCGAGTCGATCCGCGCAAAATCGCGTTTGCCGTTCTCCTGCTGTTCTGCGTGACGCCATGGTGCTCGCCGCCGATTGCGCTCGCGCTCGGCCTCGCGCTGGCGCTGACAGTCGGGAGTCCGTTCAAGACGTCGAAAGCGACCAAGCTGCTGCTGCAGGTTTCCGTGGTCGGACTCGGTTTCGGCATGAACCTCGGCAAGGTGGTCGAGGCAGGCCGCGCCGGGATTCTGTTCACGCTCGCCACGATCGCCGGCACGCTGCTCGCCGGTTACGCGCTCGGACGCGCGATGCGGATCAGCAGCGGCACCGCGCATCTGATCTCCTCCGGCACCGCGATCTGCGGCGGCAGCGCGATCGCCGCGGTCGGGCCGGTGATCGGCGCGTCCGATGAAGAGATGTCGGTCTCGCTCGGCACGGTGTTCATCCTGAACTCGATCGCTCTTTTCGTCTTCCCCGCGGTCGGCGCGGCGTTGCATCTGACGCAGGCGCAGTTCGGCGTCTGGGCTGCGATCGCGATTCACGACACGAGCTCGGTCGTCGGTGCGGCCGCGGCCTACGGCGGCGAGGCGCTGCAGATCGCGACGACAGTGAAATTGACGCGCGCCCTGTGGATCGTTCCACTCACGCTCGGAACCGCCTACGCGTTCCGTAAACACGCGGCGAAAGTGACGCTGCCGTGGTTCATCCTCTTCTTTCTCATCGCGTCGGTCGTGCGCACCTACGTCCCGGCGCCGCAACTCGCGTGGGATGTGCTGGTGCGCATCGCGCGCATCGGCCTCACGGTCACGCTGTTTCTGATCGGCTCCTCCCTCTCGCGTCAGAGTCTCGCGCGCGTCGGCATTCGCCCGCTCGTCCTCGGCGTGATTCTCTGGATCGCGATCTCCGCGGCCGGGCTCTGGGGCGTGCGTCTGCTCGTGTAAGGCGGGCGATTACTTCGCGGTAATGCGGTCCGTCTTCATGTACTCGCGCAAAGCTTCCGGCACGATCACCGAACCGTCGGCCTGCTGGTAGTTCTCGAGCACCGCGACGAGCGTGCGTCCGAGCGGCAACCCAGAGCCGTTCAGCGTGTGGACGAAGCTGGTCTTCTTTTCGCCCCGGTAGCGGATGTTCGCGCGCCGCGCCTGAAAGTCGGTGAAGTTCGAACAGGACGAGATCTCGCGGAACGTCTCCTGCCCCGGCAACCACACTTCGATGTCGTAAGTCTTCGCAGACGCGAAGCCCATGTCGCCGGTCGACAGCGTCATGACGCGATAGTGCAGGCCGAGCAACTGCAGGATCTCCTCGGCGTCGGCGACGAGGCGCTCCAGTTCGTCCCACGATTGCTCGGGAGCGGTGAACTTCACCAGCTCCACCTTTTCGAACTGGTGCTGGCGAATGAGTCCGCGCGTGTCTTTGCCATACGACCCCGCTTCGCTGCGGAAGCACGGCGTGTAGGCGGTGTAGCGGATCGGGAGCTGCGCGCCGTCGAGGATTTCGTCGCGAAAGATGTTCGTGACCGGCACTTCTGCCGTCGGAATCAGATAGAGATCTTTGTCGTGGCGCAGTTTGAAAAGATCTTCTTCGAACTTCGGCAACTGCCCTGTGCCGCGCAGCGAATCGGCGTTCACGATGAACGGCGGCAGCACTTCGGTGTAGCCCTGCCGCTCGTGCACGTCGAGCATGAAGTTCATCAGCGCGCGATTGAGTTTCGCGCCGGCGCCGCTGAGGATCGAAAAGCGTGCACCGGTGATCTTCGCGGCGCGGTCGAAGTCGAGGATGCCGAGCGATTCGCCGAGGTCGTAGTGCGCTTTCGGCGTGAAGTCGAAGGAAGGTTTTTTGCCCCAGTGCCGCTCGACGCGATTCGCGGTCTCGTCGGGCCCGACGGGAACGGATTCGTGCGGCGCGTTGGGAAAATAGGCCTCGAGCGCCTGCAGTTCGCGCTCGACTTCGCCGATGCGGTCGTCGAGCGTCTTGATCTCGTCGCCGGCCGCCTTCATCGCCTCGATCTGCGACGACGCGTCCTGCTTGTTCTTCTTCAGCGTCGCGATCTCCTGCGAAGCCGCGTTCTTTTTCGCCTTCAGTTGTTCGACCGCGGCGATGGCGCGGCGGCGCTCGACGTCGAGCTCCATGAAGCGCTCGAGGTCGACGTTCGCGCCACGGTTCTTCAGTGCTTCGCGGTACTGATCTGCATGTTCACGGAGGTACTCACGGGCCAGCATAGGGCGCGAATCATAGAGTCTGGAGTGCGGCGACGCCAGTCGC
>DASVUA010000494.1:0-4194 GCA_036387295.1 Thermoanaerobaculia bacterium
GACCGCTTCTCCGCGGCGCACATTGAACGAGACGTTATCGACGGCATGCACCGAACCGAACGAAGTCCGGAGGTTTTTCACCTCCAGCAACGCCTCGGCCGGGTTCACATCGAGGTCCGCGACCCGCGCGCCTGTCATCCCCACCGGTTGCTGAACCGGGATTTCCGTCACGCGGGCGAACATAGCAAGAAGCCGGCCCGGCGCGCGAGCGGGACGCGAAGTTTCGACTGTTCGCGCGAGATCGTCGTAGCTGGCGCTACCGCATTCCAAACTAGTCACGCGTGTGCTCAGGTTGGCCCGCGCGAGAATCGCGCTTTTACCTTTTAATGAATCTGCCCAGCGTGGCGGTGACTTCCGGGAGGCGCAGGAGGTAACCGGCGGCGAAGTAGACGGCGCCGAAGACGCCGGCGACGAGCATCGCTTCGACGACGAACGAGAGCGGCAGGTGCGACGCGACGCGCCGGGCGATGAAGTAATCCATCGCCAGTCCGGCCGCCCCGCCCCACAACGCCGCGGTCCACATCTTCAACAGATGCACGCCTTGCGGCGCGCCTTTCCCGACGCGGTTCTGAATGCCGCGGCGGAGGAGCAGGAACTCGATCCACGCCGCGAACGCCGAAGCGGTCGTGATGCCGACGACGCCCAGAGCGAGCGGACCGCCGGCGACGGCCGGAATCGGGAGGCCGATCGCGCGTGCGACTGCCGGAAAGACCCAGCGCAACGGAAACGCGAGCAGCAGCGCGAGTGCCGCCCCGCCGAACACGCGCGCCAGCGCGATGCGGAACGGCGTCTTCGGATCGTGCATCGCGTAGAACGCGGACGAGTAGAGACGGCCGAGGGTCGACACCAGCAGGCCGATCGAAGAACCGATGAGGATGTACCAGACCAGCGTCGTCGTCTGCGGCGTGAACTGTCCGCGCTGATAGAGCGCGGCGACGAAGATGTTGCCGAGGAGGACGAACGCGACGGTGGTCGGAATCACGAAGAAGCAGACCTGACGGAGCCCGCGGTCGAGACGGCGCCGCACGGCCAGCTTCACCTCTTCTTCCGATCCCTTCTCCCCCGCCATCTGCGGCAGTTCGGCCGCCGCGACCGACATGCCGAACACCGAGACGGGAAGCGTGTAGATCGTCTGCGCGTAGAAGAGCATCGAGACGGCGCCGGTCGGCAGCATCGAGGCGATGAATGTATCGACGTAGCCGCTGATCTGCACGACGCCGCGGCCGCCGACGACCGGAAGAATGTTGCGGAAGATCGCGCGCACCGGCTCGAGCGAACGGTCGAAGCCGAACGAGAGGTGCTTTGCGTGCTTCAGCACGAACGGCACTTCGATCGCGAACTGCAGCGCGCATCCGATCAGCGTGCCCCACGCCAGCGCGGTCGCGAGCTCCGCCCCTTTCATGCGCATTCCGAAGATCACGAGCGCCGCGATCATCGAGGCGCTCCAGAGCACCGGCGCGACGTAGCCGATGAAGAATTGCTTGTGCGTGTTGAGGATGCCGAGGGCCCAGGCGTACAGCACGAGCAGCCCGACGCCGGGAAAGATGATGCGCGTGAATTTGATCGCCATCGCCATGACGGGCGGCTCGAGTCCGGCCGCGGTGACGTTGAGGATGAGCGGCGCGGCGAAGACGCCGACGATGACGATGCAGATGACGATGAGCGCGAGAAAGGAGACGAAGACGCCGGCGACGCGATCCGCTTCTTTCTGCTCGCCGCGCGAGACGAGCCGCGAGTAGATCGGGATGAACGACGCGGAAAGCACACCCTCGCCGAGCAGGTTCTGGAGGAAGTTCGGCACCTTCAGCGCCACGTTGAACGCGTCGGCCGCGGCGGACGCGCCGAGGTAATGCGCGAAGACGCTGGTGCGAATGAGACCGGCGAAACGGCTCAGCAGAATGCCTGCTGCAACGAGCGCCGCGTACCCGCCAAACCGGCGCGCGGCCGGCTTCGAGTCTTCGGATTGTGCGGGGGCTTCGACTTCTTCGAGTGTCTCGGAATTCATGTAGTGACCAGCGCGATACCATACCGCGACTGACCATGACGGACACCATTCGCATTGCAGGCGCGGGACCATCGGGGCTCGCCGCAGCGATCGCGCTCGCACGCGCCGGCCGCGCCGTGGAAGTGCACGAAGCGAAACGCGACGTAGGCACCCGCTTCATCGGTGACCTGCAGATCATTGACGCCGCTTCGGAAAAAGAGCCGGTTCCCGAGTTTCTCGCGCGCATCGGCATCGAGCCCGATTTCTACTTTCGCCCCGTCACCAGCGCCACGTTTTACGATCATCGCAACAGCGCGCGCACGATTCAGAGCAGCAAGCCATACGGCTACTTCATCCGCCGCGGTCCCGAGGACGGCACGCTCGACCGCGGCCTCCTCGCGCAGGCGCAGCGCGCCGGCGCGAAGGTCATGTTCAACAGCCGCCTGAAAGCCGAAGACGCCGACATCGTCGCCACCGGCCCCGCCGCGCCGGACGGGCTCGCACGCGAGATGACGTGGCACACGACTGACGCCGAGCGGGTGGAAGTCTTCTTCAACCATCACCTCTCCCCTGGCGGCTATTCGTACTTTTTCATCCTCGACGGTGTGGCGACGTTCGGCTGCGCGATCGTGGCGGACTTTAAGAAGATCGATCAGTACTTTGAGCATTCGCTCGAAGCGGCGCGGCGCGCGAATCCGTTCGACGTTCCGGCAGTGACGCGCACCGGCTATTCGTACATGAACTTCCACATCAAGCACTCCGCCACGCGCGGCGACGCGCGATGGGTGGGCGAAGCGGCCGGGTTTCAGGATTACCTCTTCGGGCTCGGCATCCGTTACGCGCTGACGAGCGGCTGGCTGGCGGCGCAGAGCATTCTCGAGCAGCGCGACTACAACCAGCTCTGGACCGACGCGCTGGGTGGCAAGCAGCGCACGAGTCTCGTGAATCGTTTTCTTTACGAGGCAGGCGGCAACACGGGGTTATCGATGTTCGTGCGGCAGGCGGCGCGCGCGAAAGACTTTCATCGCTACCTCAGCGGCTGGCATGCGCAGAGCTGGTGGAAGTCGCTGCTCGCGCCGGTCGTACAGCGCCTCTGGCGCCATCGCGGCCGCTGCCTGCACAAGCCCGGCGTGCACTGGTGCCGCGCGCGCGACACGGAGATGAAGGTTCCGCCGCTCGGCGAGCGTACCATCCCGCCCCTCGGCGAGGTGCGGCCTTGAACCGCCCGGCGATGACCGTCGACGAGGCGTACGACTTCTGTCGCACGGTCACGCACAAGCATGGTGCGAACTTTTCGGTCGGCTTTCGCTTTCTGCCGAAGGTGAAACGCCGCGCCGTTTACGCGGCGTATGCGTATTGCCGTTTCGCCGACGACATCGCGGATGAGGAAGAAGCGCCCGTCATCCTGAGCCGCGAAGATGGCGGAGGAGCTTCTCCGGCGCCCACGGGAAGGTCCTTCGCTTCGCTCAGGATGACAAGACTGGATGAGTGGCAGCGCGAGCTCGATGCCGCGTACGACGGCACTCCGCAGCATCCTGTGACCATCGCGCTCGCCGATGCGCTGCAGCACTTTGCGATTCCGAAAAGTGCGTTCGTGGCGCTGATCGACGGTTGCCGGCAGGACATGGTGAAGACGCGATACGAGACGTTCGACGAGCTGCTCGAGTACTGCGATTTCGTCGCCTCGTCGATCTCCGACATCTCTCTCTCGATCTTCGGCTACCGCTCGGATCGCGCACTCGGGTACGGACGCAAGCTCTCGACGGCATTGCAGCTCACGAACATCACGCGAGACGTCGGCGACGACGTGACGCGCGACCGCATTTACATCCCGCGCGAGGAGCTGCGCCGCTTCCGCGTCGAAGAGCGCGAGATCTCCGAACGGGCAGAAAACGAACGGATGCGCGCGCTGATCGAGTTTCAGATCTCGCGCGCCGAACAGTACTTTCGCGAGGCCGAGCCGCTGCTGCGCGAGCTGGCGTTCGACGCGCGTTTCCCGACGCTGCTGATGGGCGGCGTCTACGCGACGGTGCTCGCGAAACTGCGCAAGGACCCTCTCGCCGCCGTGCGCGAACGTCTCTCGCTCTCCGCGCTTCAGAAGGTGCTGGTCGTCGGAACGCGTGTCCTCCGGCCGCATTTCGTTTGAAACGCAGGGTTCTTGCGGAGCGTCTCAGCTGAGATGAAGGTGTGCGCTCTCGCCGTCTCGTTGC
>DASVUA010000495.1:0-4931 GCA_036387295.1 Thermoanaerobaculia bacterium
TCTTCGTGCTCGCTCCGGCGTACAGAGGAAGGAAAGCTCGTCCGTGCTCAGGTGTCATTCCGCGCTTCAGCGCGGAATCCCCTGCAGATGAGCGACGGCGTTTCGCTTCGGCGGGGGATCCCGCGCTGAAGCGCGGGATGACACACGATGGGGCGGCGCGCGCACTTACCATCGCGCATTCACCGCGCTTTCATCACCGATTCCAGTTCGTCCGGCCGCGAGGACCGCACCCTTGCATCCTCGGGCGTGATCAAGCCTTCGCGGACGAGCGCCGCGAGTGAATCTTCGAGCGAGATCATTCCGTGGCGTTTCCCGAGCGTGATCTCGGTTGCGAGGTTCTGCAGCTTTTCGTTGCGGATGTGATTGCGCACCGCGTAATTCGCGAGGAGCACTTCGACCGCCACGGCCCGCCCTTTGTTGTCCGAGCGGGGGATGAGGTGTTGCACGATGATGGCGTTCAGGCTGAGCGCGATCTGCTGCCGGATCTGCGTCTGCTGCGCGGGCGGAAAAACATCGACGATGCGGTGAATGGCCTGCGCGGCGTCGCTCGTGTGCAGCGTCGAGAGGATGAGATGTCCGGTCTCCGCGGCCGTCAATGCGGTGGCCACCGTTTCGAGATCCCGCATCTCGCCGACCAGAATCGCGTCTGGATCCTGCCGCAGCGACGCGCGCAGGGCGGCGGCGAATGACGGAGAGTCGCGGCCGACCTCGACCTGTTCGATCACCGACTTGGCGTTGCGATGCTCGTATTCGATCGGATCTTCGATCGTGATGATGTGCCGTGCCTCGGTGCGATTGAGCTCGCCGATCAGCGCGGCCAGTGTCGTCGACTTGCCCGAACCGGTGGGACCGCAGACGAGCACGAGTCCGCGCTGCGGCTTCACGAGCTCGGCGAGCGAGGCGGGCAAGCGCAATTGCTGCAGCGTCGGCACCTCGGTCGGCAGTGCGCGGATCGAGGCGGCGAGCGAGCCGCGCTGCCGGTGGACGTTCACACGGAAGCGCCATGCGCGGCGATCCTCGTCGCCCGCCGCGCGCCCGAGGCGCAGTGAAAAGTCGGCGGCCCCCTCGGTGTCGATCTTTTCTCGCAGGCGTGGCGTCACGAGCGTCGCGAGCAGCGCGTGAATGTCGTCCGCGGCGAGCGGCGCGTCGGCGGTGCGCGAGAGGCGTCCGCCGATCCGGAACACCGGCGGCGCCCCCGCGATGATCAGCAGATCGCTTGCGCCGCGTTGCGCCATGTCGATGAGAAGCGCCTCGAGCGGATTGCCCTCGGCGACCGTGGACGGCGGCCAGGGGGTGACGGCCCGCCCTTCGTTCGTCGCCGCTTCTGCGTCGTTCAGCTCGCGAACGAGAGCCTCGAGTGCCGGGTCACGGATCAGCTTTGTCATCTCAGCTTCGTACGAATGAAGTGTGCCAGTGGTATTCCTGACCCATTTGGTCACCTTCTGACCCTCGGACGTGAGCGGAACGGGTCGCAAGTTGATCCTGCGCGAAGCGATTTCTAATAGAATCAACAACTTACGTGCTGGCCTGTCCGTTGCGCTAGAGGAGGTCTCGCCAACACAAGGGAAAGGACAGCAATGAAGAAACTATTTGCCACGATGATGCTTCTGACCGCGACTGTCGCGGTTGCCCAGGAGACGCGCGGGATTCGCGCGCGCTCGACCGATGAGAACGGCGTCCCGTCGTTCGTCACCGGAAACCTCGGCCGTCTGCAGGCCGGAAACGAAGCGGCTTCGGCGCGCTTGGTGATGAACAACCAGAAAGCCGCCCTCCAGGGCTCCGGCGCCGAGGACTTCGAAGCGGTCGGCACGTTGCGCGACGGCCTGGGCCAGACGCACATTCGTCTGCAGCAGCGCCTCAATGGCCTTCCCGTGGTTGGCGCCGAGTACATCGTGCATGCGGATGCCGACGGCTCCGTCTTCGCGATGAACGGCCGTTTCGTCCCGGGCCGCGACCTTCCGCGTCACGCGGAACTGAACGGTTGGAGCGCGATCGAGCGCTCGATCGAACAGGCGGGGATCGCGAACGCGACCTACGGCGCGATGCCGCGTCTGACCTACGTCGTGAACGAGCGCGGCAACGCGTTCCTCGCGTACGTCGTCGAAGCGTCGTATGTGAATGAAGAAGGCGAACAGCGCGACTTCATCTACGCCGATGCGCGCACGGGCGACCTCGTCCTCCGCGCTCCGCAGATCCACCGCGCGCGCAACCGCGCCACGTACAACGGCAACCGCACCACGACTCTCCCGGGCACGCTCGTCCTGTCGGAGACCGGTGGCTCGACGACCGACAGTGCAATCTCGACGGCGCACGCGAACGCGGCCACGTCGTATGACTACTACATGAACGTCCACGGCCGCGACTCGTTCAACAACGCGGGCGCGCAGATCAAAACGACCGTTCACCACGACGTCAACTACAACAACGCGTTCTGGAACGGCACGCAGCTGGTGTACGGCGACGGCGACGGCACGCAGTTCTACATGCTCGGCAACGCGCTCGACGTCGGTGCGCACGAGCTGTCGCACGCGGTGACGACGTACAGCGCGAACCTGACCTACTCCAATGAGTCGGGTGCGCTCAACGAAGGCACCTCGGACATCATGGCCGCCGCGGTCGAAGGCTGGAAAGACGGCGCCGTCAGCGCCGACACCTGGAAAGTCGGCGAGGACATCACCACGCCCGCCACCGCCGGTGACGCGCTCCGCTCGATGGCCGATCCGGCCCTCTACGGCGACATGGATTACTACCCGACCCGCTACACCGGCACCGGCGACAGCGGTGGCGTCCACACCAACAGCGGCATCGCGAACCTCGCGTTCAAGCTGATGGTCACGGGCGGCACGCACCCGCGCAACAAGACCACGGTCGTCGTTCCGGCGCTCAGCGCCACCGCGACCACCTCGCTCGATATGGGCGCGAAGATCTGGTATCGCGCGCTCACCGTCTACATGAACTCGTCGACGAACTTCCTCGGCGCGCGTAACGCGACCGCGCAGGCCGCCACCGATCTGTACGGCGCCGCCGCCGCGGACACGGTCCAGAAAGCCTGGGACGCCGTCGGCGCTCCGGCCCCGACGCCTCCCGCCGCGACCGTCACGCTGACCAACGGCGTTGCCGTCACCGGCATCGGCGCTTCCACCGGCGCCTGGAAGCACTACAAGATCACCGTCCCGGCCTCGCAGACCAAGCTCGACATCGTGATGTCGGGTGGCACCGGCGACGGCGACATGTACGTCAAGCTCGGCTCGCAGCCGACCTCCTCGTCGTACACCTATCGTCCGTATCTCTCGGGCAACAACGAGAGCGTTGCGGTCACCAACCCGACCGCGGGTGACTGGTACATCAGCATCTACGCGTACCAGACGTTCGCCAGCGTTTCGCTCAAGGCGACGTACACGGGCGGCTCGACCACGCCGACCTGCACCAGCATCTCCGGCTCGCTCACCGGCACCGGCGCGCAGTACCTGACCACGGCGTACACGTCGAGCGTCAGCGGCGCGCACACCGGCAAGCTCACCGGCCCGTCCGGCACCGACTTCGACCTCTACCTGCAGAAGTACAACGGCTCATCGTGGGCCAATGTCGGTGCGGGCGAGACGTCGACGTCGACCGAGAACGTCTCGTACAACGGCACGTCCGGCCAGTACCGGTGGCGCGTGTACTCGTACAGCGGCAGCGGCAGCTTCACGCTCTGCACGACCAAGCCGTAATCCACGCAACAGCGGTTTCTTCGAAGGGACGGGCGTTCAGCCCGTCCCTTCTTTTTTTCTCCAGACTCTGTCGAACAACTCCTCGAGCTCGCGCGGGATCTCCGCGCCGTCCTGCCAGCTCACCGAGCGGCCGCCGAGGGTGAGCGTATAGCGGACGAGATCGGCGCCGGGCGCGGTGTAATCGTCGCGCCACGTTTCGCTGCGCAGGCGCGCGACTGATTCGTCATCGAGCTCCGCACTCGCGCTGCCGATGCCCCGTCCCGTGAAACCTCCGTCGGTCGTGATGGTCACGCGCATGTTGTTCACCTGTCCGTTGCCGCGATTCGGTTTCGTTTCTGCCGCGTGCGCACTCGAACCTGACAAACAAAAGGAGGTAGTTCATGTTCGAGACTTCCATGGTTCGAGCGCAGGCGCAGACAGCCGGCCGCGTGAGTCTACTCACGATGTCGTTGGTCGCACATTCAACCGTCATCCTCGGCGCGATTGCGTTCAGCCTCGCGTCGGTGGACTTTCCGACGAACGCGCCCGACGAATTCGCGCTTGCGCCGTTCATCGCTTCCGTGCGCATTCCGCCGCCACTCGGCAATCCCAACGGCGGCGCGCCGAAGCCGCAGCCTCCCGCGGTGAAATCGGCCGCCACTCCCCCCGTGCAGCCGAACCAGCCCACGGCGCCGTCGCAGATCCCGAACGACATCCCCACCGTCGACGCGCCGTCGACCGCGTCTACGACCACCGGGACGGGCGAGCCCAACGCAACCGGCACCGTACCCGGTCCGGTCGGCGTGCCGTGGGGAACGAAAGATTCAGTGGGTGATCTCGACGCGCCGCCTGCGCCTGCGACCAACGCCACGCCGGTGGAAGAGAAGATCTATGAAGCGCATGAAGTGAAGGCGCCGGTGCTGTTGCACCGCATCGATCCTCCGTATCCGCCGCAACTGGTGAAAACGCGCATACCGGCTCTCGTGGTCGTGCGTTGCGTCATCGACAAGAACGGCCGCGTCCGCGATCCCCAGATCGTTCGCGCTGCACTGCCGCCATTCAACGCCGCCGTGCTCGACGCCGTGCAGCAGTGGCGCTATACGCCCGGATCGCGCAACGGCATCGCCGTCGAGACGTACCTCACGCTCACCGTCACCTTTTCCGTGAAGTGATCCAACTCTGTCCGGTGGAGCGGCGGGCTCTTAGCCCGCCGACGATCGATTCGGCGGGCTAAGAGCC
>DASVUA010000496.1:0-2767 GCA_036387295.1 Thermoanaerobaculia bacterium
ACTGAAGCGCCTGATGCAGGAAGACACGATCGCCATGGCGTTCTCGATCATGTCCTCGCGGCAGAAAGAGAAATTCAAGAACAACTACGAGATTGACATCGCCTACTCGGTCCCGGGCCTCGGCCGCTTCCGCTGCAACATCTTTCAGCAGCGCGGCACGGTCGGCATGGTCCTGCGTGTCATTCCGGTCAAGATCCTCAGCATTCGCGAGCTGATGCTGCCGACCGTGCTCGAGAAGATCGCGGAAGAGCGCCGCGGCCTGATTCTCTGCACCGGCACCACCGGCTCCGGCAAATCGACCACGCTCGCGGCGATGATCGACTACATCAACGCCCATCGCACCGAGCACATCATGACGGTCGAGGATCCGATCGAGTTCCTCCACCGCGACAAAAAATCGATCGTCAATCAGCGCGAGGTGGAAGTCGACACCAAGTCATTCTCACAGGCGCTGCGCAGCGCGCTCCGTCAGGATCCCGACGTCATTCTCGTCGGCGAAATGCGTGACTACGAAACGATCGAGACCGCGCTCACCGCCGCGGAAACCGGCCATCTCGTGCTCTCGACGCTCCACACGATGGATGCGACCGAGACCGTCAACCGCATCATCTCGGTCTTCCCTCCGCACCAGCAGAAGCAGATCCGTCTGCAGCTCGCGGCGGTCCTGAAAGCCGTCGTCTCGCTGCGCCTGCTGCCGCGCGCCGATGGCCTCGGCCGCGTTCCCGCGGCCGAAGTGCTGATCTCGACCGCCTACATCCGCGACTGCATCGAGAACAAAGAAAAGACGAAGCTGATCAAAGACGCGATCGCACAGGGGACGTCGCAGTACGGCATGCAGACGTTCGATCAATCGATCTACACGCTTTACAAGAACGGCCTCATCACGCTCGACGAAGCGCTGCGCCGCGCCTCGAATCCCGACGAGTTCCGCCTCAAACTCTCCGGCATCCAGTCGACCGCCGACATGTCGAAAGAAGAGATGGAGTCGAAGCTCACGATTCACGGCACCGGCAGCGACGATCCGTTCGGCGACGAATCGCCGTTCGATTTCTCGAACAACATCTGATTGCCGCGATGCGGCGGCTGCTCCCGCCGCCGCATCGCCCGTCGCGCTAGACTGCGCGACCGTGGCCGACACTCCCGATCCCTGCTACCTCGCGGCCGTCCGCATCCTGAAATACCGTTTCAACAGCGAGGTCGAGCTGCGCCGCAAGCTGAGGGCGAAGCAGTTCGACAAGGCGTCGATCGATGCGACGATCGCCCGTCTGCACGAGGAGAAGTGGCTCGATGACGCCCGGTTTGCCGGAGCGTTCGTCCGCACCCGTGCGAACCGGCGCATCGGCGGGAAACGGATCGTGCTCGAGCTGCAGGCGGCCGGCATCGACCGGAGCTCGGCCGCGAAAGCGGTCGAGGAGAACGTCGATCCCGAGCGCGAGCGCGAGGCGCTCCTCTCCCTCGGTGCGAAGCGTGCCCGCGCCCTCATCCGCAGGCATGGTGCGGAGTTCCTGAGTACGGCTGAGGGGCGAAACAAACTGGCCGGATATCTGTTGAAGCAGGGTTACGATGCCGCGCTCGTCGCGGACGCTGTTCGCGAATTGAAAATTGAAAATTGAAAGATCGGGTCGAGCGCAGCGCGCCCAGATCTTTCCGTTCTCACTTTCAGATTTTTCAATTTTCAATTCTCAATTTTCAATTTCCATCAGGAGCCAACGTTGTTCACCACCAGTCAAATCCGCCAGGCCTTCCTCGAATACTTTGAGAAAAACGGCCATCGCCGCGTTTCCAGCTCCTCGCTCGTCCCCGCGGGCGATCCGACGCTGCTCTTCACGAACGCCGGGATGAACCAGTTCAAGGACACGTTCCTCGGCCGCGAGCAGCGTGATTACACGCGCGCTACGACCTCGCAGAAATGCGTCCGCGCCGGCGGCAAGCACAATGACCTCGAGAACGTCGGCCGCACCGCGCGCCACCACACGTTTTTCGAGATGCTCGGCAACTTCTCGTTCGGCGACTACTTCAAGGAAGACGCGATCCGCTTCGCGTGGGAACTGATCACGAAGGTCTACGGCCTCGATCCCGAGCGCCTCTGGTTCTCCGTGTTCGAAGGCGACGACAAAGTGCCGGCCGACGAAGAGGCGGCCGCGCTCTGGGTGAAGGTCGGCGCCCGTCCCGAGCGCGTGCTGCGCTTCGGCAAGAAAGACAACTTCTGGCAAATGGGCGACACCGGTCCGTGCGGACCGTGCTCGGAAATCCACTACTTCCGCGGCGACGACCTGTCGAAGAACGTCCCCGAGCTGGTCAACGGCCCCGGCGACGACACGATGGAAGTCTGGAACCTCGTCTTCATGCAGTACGACCGCGACGAGAACGGCGTGCTCAATCCGCTGCCCGCCCCCTCGGTCGACACCGGTGCGGGCCTCGAGCGCCTCGCGTCGGTGCTGCAGAAAACGCACACGAACTACGACATCGACCTCTTCGCGCCGATCAAGAAGACCATCGAGCGGATCGGCGGCCATCAGTACACCGCCGACACGGAGAACGACCTCGACACCGCCGTGCGCGTGCTGTGCGATCACGCGCGCGCTTCATCGTTCCTCATCAGCGACGGCGTGATTCCGTCGAATGAAGGCCGCGGTTACGTGCTGCGCCGCATCATTCGTCGCGCGATCCGCTTCGGCCGCAAGCTGCCGAATGCGGTCCTGCTCACGAATCTCGTCGAGTCGGTGATCGAGGCGATGGGGGAGGCCTATCCCGAGCTGCGCGATCG
>DASVUA010000497.1:0-9509 GCA_036387295.1 Thermoanaerobaculia bacterium
CGCGTGCTCGTCGGCCCGGTGAACGGCGAACCGATCTACGCGCGCGTCGCCGACAGCCGCTGGGCCAGCGACTGGAGTGAGATTTCGTCTGAAAAAGCAGGTCTGATCCGCCTGTCGACCGCCATTACGGCTCCCATGGTGCTCACAGCGCCCGATGGCACTGCCGCACGTCAGGCGGTCGTATCGATCGAGACCACCGATTTGCCTCAAGTCTCCGGCCTTCGGATCTGGGCCATCGCGTCGCAGGGGCGAATCGAATTACCGCCCCTGCCGAAAACGCGTCACGTGAGAATGACGGCATGGGGCGCAGATCTCGCGCCGCGGGCGTGGATGGCGAGGACGGACGAGCTGCCCGAGCGGATGACGTTGCCTGCCGGCGTGGCCGCGATCGGCCGCTGCCACGATTCGGACGACGCGGCAGTGCGCGCGGCTGCCGTCGAGATCACCACGCTCCTGAACGGAACGACACAGACGTTTTCGCGTACCGCCCAGACGAACGAACGCGGCGAGTTCGTCGTCCGCGGATTGCCGCCGGGTCCTGCCCGCTGGACCATCACCAAACCAGGTCATACGACACTCGAGGGAGAGCTCGCCGGCACTGTGAGCTCGATCGATCTCGGGACGCTTGAACTGAGGCGTGCGCGCAATGTGCGGTTCATGGTGTCTGACGCACAGGGCGACGCCATTGATGGTGCGCGTTTTTCCGTCAATGGCGTGCTGTCCGCGGCACGGAGCGATCGCAATGGCGCATTGCACGTTCTCGATGCCGATGCAGGTCCGCTCGAAGGCTATGTCGAGGCGGGCGGCTTCAAAAGCGCCGCCGTCACTGTTGCTGTCGATGCGGCCGCACCGATCGCAGTCGTGCTCCAGCGCGCTGCCGCCGTTCGCGGAAAGGTGATCGATCGTGAAACGCGGAACGCCGTGAATGGCGGCAGCGTATTCGTCACGTTCAACGACGCCCTGTTCGTGCGTCCTCTCGATGCGTCCGGCGTGTTCATTGTGGACGACCTCGATGCCGGCGTCCTGCGCCTCGAGCTGCGAGGCGATGGCTTTGCGCCGCTGATCCTTCCCGAGCGGCAGCTCGCGGCGGGCGAGCGATTGAACCTCGGCGAGATGGCGCTCGTGCGAGGCGCCGCGATCGTCGGCACCGCATTGGACGCCGAAACGCGAGCGCCACAAGCGGGTGCGAAAGTTCGGTTGCTTCGCTCGACCAGCCAGGGCGGCCTGACGCTCGCGTATGCAATGGGCGACTGGCAGGAAACGACGACGGACGAACGTGGCGAGTTCGCCCTCCGTGGCGTGCCGGACGGCATGTTTACGATGGTTGCGGACGCCGCTGGGCGCGCGCGCGTCATTCGGCGCAGCATTGTCGTCGACGCTGCTCACAATGCGCTCGTAGATGTCGGCGAGCTCGCCTTCGCGGCCGGCGGCGAGTTGCAGGTGACGTGCGAACCCGTACGCCGCTGCGGAACAAACGTGAAGGTCGTCCCCCAAGACGGCGCGGATTGGAGCGCGCTCAACGCTCCGCTCGTCGACGGTGTCGCTTCCGTCAGCCCGGTTGCTTCAGGCGAGGTCTTGGTTCAGCTCCTCGATCGCGGTGCGCTCGTCGGCGAGCAACGTGCGGTGATGGGACGGAACCCGAAAACGACTGTTCGCATCGTGATGAATGTCGTGACGCTCAAGGGGAGGGCTCTCTGGAACGACAAGCCGCTCGCACACGCCTCTCTGATCTTCAGAAGGCCTGCTGCCGATGGCCTTCCGGTATTCATGAACCGTCAGGTCGGCAGCGGCTCGTTACCGGGTGAAATCATCGGAACGGTGAGTCTGCCTACGGTCGTCGAGACCAGCGGGCGCGGCGAATTCACAGTCGAGCTGGCGCCCGGCCGCTACGACGTGGAGTACGTCACGACCAATAGCCGCTCAGTGCGTAAAACGATCGACGTTTCCTCCGGTCCGGCGAATCCACTGCTGCTCGCCTGGAGCGGAGGCGGATTGGAAGGAACTGTTCAGAAGCCGGATGGCACGCCGGCGGGAGGAGCGATCGTCGTCGCGCGCGATTCTGCCGGACGAACGGTGACGAGCCTCGTCGCCGACTCCGGCCGGTTTTCGGTGGACGGTCTCGCTGCCGGCGCAGTGGAGGTCACTGCGGAGGGAGGCGGCCTCCGCGCGCGGAAATCCGTGCAGTTGTCCGGATCGGCGGATCACGACGTCACCCTTGTACTCGAGCGCCGCGAGACGGCCCGTGTCGTCGTTCGCGTGCACGCTCCATCCGGCGCACCTGCCGCCGGTGCATACGTCTTTCTCGTCGGGACCCACACGCGGATGGCGACGACGGGTGCGACCGGAGAGGCGGAGTTCAGCGGAGATGCTGACGGCGAGCATCGCGTCGCCGCGTGGTCTTCGGCGTATGGATGGGTGTTTGCTGCGGCCGGCGCCACTGCGCAATCCATTCGCGAAGTGACGTTCGAGAGCCGTACCGGAGCGCTGGACGTTCGGCGTCGCGAGGATTCACGCGTGCCGTTCACGATTCGAACCGCGGAAGGGTTTCCGCTCGATCGTGCACTGAAGGTCCTCGGTGCCGATCTCACCGTTTCCGCGGCGCAGCCATTCCGTCTTGCGGGATTGCCGCTGTCGACGAAATACGCGGTTGCGAGCGCAGGGTGCACGACCTCCGTTGCCCTCGAGGCAGGCTCGATCGTCGCCGCCGAGTGCGATTGAAGCTCGCCTCGTGCCGCCCTTACTTCGAGACGAGCGTCCAGAGGCCGATGGCGATGAAGCCGATGCCGGCGGCGATCTTCAGGGTGCGGGGTGAGACGAATTTTTCGAGTTGGGCGCCGACCAGGACGCCGATCGCGGCGGCGCAGACGAGTGCGAGTGCCGAGCCGGCGAAGATGATCCACTTGCTCGATTTCGCTTCCGCCGCAAAAAGCATCGTGGCGAGCTGCGTCTTGTCGCCAATCTCGGCGAGAAACACGGTGATGAAGACGGAGAAGAAGGCTTTGGACATTGGGTGGTGTCAGGCGTTAGGCGTTGGGCGTTAGGCGTTTGGGGTGTGTTGCCTGGGGCAAGGCCCAACGCCCCGTAGCCGCGCAGCGCTACGGATAGTATCCCCGAATCGTCTTCACTTTCCCTTCGGGCGACTGGACGCTCACTTCGCGCCATTTGCCGCCCGGTTTCACGTCCGCGGCGGGATAGAAGCCGAGGACGTACTGCGAACGAAGCTCGTTCTGGATGTCGCTGTAGATCCTGGCGAGGTCGGACACTTCATCGATGTAATACGACGTGCCGCCCGTCTCCGCCGTCAGCCGGTTGATCTTCGCTTTGACGTCGAGCTCTGCGCCGCGGATGCCGAGGCCGATGGCGTAGATCGGCACGGCCGCGCGCTGTGCGTATTCGAGCGCCTGATCGAACGTGAATTTCGAAACGGTGTCGCGGCCGTCGGTGAGGAGGATGAGCGCCTTCTGGCCGCGGACGCCGAGGAAGTTGTAGAGCGAGTAAACGATGGCGTCATACAGCGCCGTCGACTCCTCGGGGCGCAGGCGCGCGAGCGCCGAGTGAATGTCGCCGAGGTCGCTCGACCACTTCTGCATCATGTGCGGCTGCGAATCGAACGCGACCAGAAACGCCTTGTCGCCTTTCTGCAGCACGTTCTGGAAAAACGCCGCACCGGCGGCCCGCGCGGTCGGCATCCGCTCATCCATCGAACCAGACGTGTCGAACGCCATCCCGATGGAGAGCGGGAGATTCTTCACCTGCTCGAATTTCGTGATCTTCACCGGCTGACCTGCATCGAGAACGGTAAAGGCAGACTCGGGAAGATCGTTCACCGGCTTGCCGTCGCGCAGCACGGTGGTCGGCAATTCGACGAGGTGAACGTCGATCGTCTCCATGTAATCGGGAGTGTTGACCATCACCACGTCTTCGACCGGATCGGCGTCGGAGTTCTTCAATGACGCCACCGCGCGCAGATAGCCGACGCTCTCGGTGCGTGGAATCGTGACGGTCTGCACGAACGGCGGGTCGTACATCGTCGCGACGCGCGTCTCGTTCCAGAACAGTTCGACAGCGTCGAGCTCTTTGCCGTCCGGCACGCGCACATCGACTTCCACGCGCACCGGGCCGGCGAGTTTCGGCGCGATGCGCGGCGAGGCGATGCGGATCCGGAACGGGTCGGTGCCGGTATTGACCACGATCTCATCGCCGGTGATCGGCTGGTCGTGCGAATCGAGTGCGACGACGCGGATTTTGCGCGAGCGGGGAACCGTGCCGAAGTCGAGGTCGAGCGTGTAGGGAGGCGTGCGCCGCGTGGCGATTTTCTTTCCGTCGAGCCAGAACTCGACTCCCTTCACGCCGCTGCCGCTGAGAAGCGTCTGGATCGTCTGCACGCCGCTCGTGACGCCGCCGTTCAATTCATTCGCAAGCGGCACGATGCGCAGCGAAGCGCGCGTCGACTGCAGGTCGTCCTGAATCGTCTTCAGCGCCGCGGTCTCGGCCGTCTGACGCTCGACGTTGATCTCCGGCACAGTCAGCGGCGTTTCGATGATCGCCTGCGCGCCCGAAGCGGGATCGGTGATCTTGACGCGCGAGTTGTACGAGGCAGGCCGAAGGATGCGGTTGATGACGATGGGCAGTTTTTCCTGCGCCCCTTCGACCGGAAAGTCGAAGCGATAACGGTATTTTTCGTACATCTTCTCGTCGCGCAGCACTTCGCCGACGATGTCGAGCGTGTAGACGCTCGTTCCGCCGGCCGCCGTCTTTCCGAGCTGCGCGCGCGGCACGAGAATCGTCAGCTGCGTGTCGGTCTTGCTGCCGTTGCCCGCCGGATAGGCGACGCTCGATTCGACGGTCAGCTTCGGCGCGTTCGGATCGGCGAGGACGACCGAGCGGAGGATGCGGTTGACGTCCTCCTCGTTCACCGGCGGCGGAAGAAATACTTCCTGGATGCGGTGCTTGTCCTGCTTCATCTGCGCCATGGCCGCCATCGCGTGCTCGCCGTCCTTGCAGTTCATGACGGTGAGGGTCGGATCGAGCGCACCGGGGCGTGCGACCGCGGCGTCCATGCCGCTGTGGAGCAGCTCCTGATACGCACGTTCCGGGTCGCCGGCCGGATTCCAGAGGCGGTAGCCCTTCTGAAATTTGGGGACGTAGAACAGCAGGCGATAGTCGGTGCCGAAGCGGGCGAGATGGCGGTAATGCCAGACCTGCAGCGGCTGAAACTGCGCACAGTTGCTGATGTCGGTGATCGCCGCCGGGGCGCCGTGCAACAGATACGTGCGGCCCTGATCGGACGAGGCCTGGCCGAACGTCGCCCGCACGTGCTCGAGCCGGTCGTAATGCTCGGCGCGCGCCGCGAAGTTGGTCGTGCCGCGAGCCGCGTCGCGGCGCCGCCAGAAGTCTTCGATGAACGCCTCGCGCTGCGCTCCGGTCTCGAGGCGCAGGAACGTATCGCGCTCGGTTTCGATGATGATCGCCTCGACGTCGATCAGCCACTGCCGATGTTTCTCGTCGAGCTTCGCCGTCAGATCCTTCCGCTCCCGTTTGGTGAGCGGCGTCAGTTCGGCCGCGAAAAGGGGAGCGGTGAAGGAGAGGGCGAGGAGGAGGGCCAGTATGGGTTTCATTGTGTGTTTATGGCGTTAGGTGCTTGGCGTTGGGCGTTGGGCGTTGGGCGTTTGGGGTGTCGTGGCTTTTTGGCGGTGCACCCCCAAAGGCCCAACGCCCAACGCCCAACGCCGCCCTCAAGGAAAATACCCCTTCACCGTCTTCACCTTCCCTTCGGAGGCCTGCACGGTGAGCTCGCGCCATTTGCTGCCGGCGCGGATGTCGGGAGAAGGGTAAAAGCCGAGGATGTATTGAGAGCGGAGCTCGTTCTGAATGTCGTCGTAGACGCGCTGCAGATCGCGCGCTTGATCGATGTAATAGGTCGACCCGCCGGTCTCGCGGCAGATGCGGTCGAGCTTCGCACGGACGTCGACATCAGCCGGACGGATGCCGAGGCCGATCGCGTAGATCGGCACGCCGGTGCGGCGCGCGTACTCGAGCGCCTGATCGAACGAATAGTTCGACGCCGTGTCCTTGCCGTCGCTGATTACCACCAGCGCCTTTTGCCCCCGCACGCCGTGAAAGTTGTAGAGCGCGAAGACGATCGCGTCGTAAAGCGCGGTGCGGTCTTCGGCGCGGACGCGCGCCAGTGCCGCATGCACGTCGGCCGTTTTCGCCGACCACTTCTGCATCAGGCGCGGCTCCGCGTCGAACGCCACCACGAACGCCTTGTCGCCCTTGCGCATCACCTTCTCGAAGAATTGCGCGCCTGCCTTCTGCGCCTCCGCCATCCGCAGCTGCATCGATCCTGAAGAATCGATGGCCATCCCGATGGAGAGCGGCAGATCGCGCACGTAGTCGAACTTCGCGAGCGTGACCGGCTTCCCCTCGTCGAGGATCTTGAACGACTTGTCGGTCAGCTTGTCGGACGGCTTCCCGTCGATCAGCACGGTCGTCGGCAGCTCGACCAGATGCACGTTCAGCTCTTCCATGTACGCCGGCGTGTTGATCATCACGAGGTCCTCCACCGGAGGCGCCGCGCCGTCCTTCAGCTTCGCGACGGCGCGCAGATATCCGGGGCCGTCGGACTTCGGGATGTCGACCGTCTGCACGAACGGCTCATCGAACAGCGTCGCCATCCGCATGTCGTTCCAGTACAGCTCGACCGAATCGAGAGCATCGCCTTCGGGCACGCTCACATCGAGCTCCACCCGCGTCAGCCCTTCGATGCGCGGCGCGAAGCGCGGCGAAGCGATGCGGATGCGGAAGGGATCGGTGCCGGCGTTCAGCGCCAGCTCGTCGCCGGTGAGCGGCTTGTCGCGCGCATCGAGCGCGATGGCGCGGATGCGCCGCGGCTGCGGCACTTCGCCGAAATCGAAGTCGAGCGCGAACGGCTCCGAGCGCCGCACCGCGATCTTCTTTCCATCGAGCCAGAACTCGACCGCCTTGATGCCGTCGCCCGTCAGCTGCGTCTGCACGGTCTCCAGCCCTGTCACCGGATCTTCGCGCGGCGGCAGAATGCGGAGGCGCGGCTCCTTCGAAGCGACCGGCTCCAGCGGTGCGGCGGCGGCGTTCACCGCGCCATCACGCGCCGGTGCGGCCACAGCGGCAATCGCGATGGGGGCGGGGGACGACTCGAAAATCTCCGGTACGTCGAGCGTCTGCTCGACGACCGCCTCGGCGCCGGTATTCGCGTCCGTCACTTTCACGCGCGCCATGTACTCGTTCGGGCGGAGAAGCCGGTCGATTACGATCGGCAGTTTTTCGGCCGTCACGTCACCGGGAAAATCGAAGCGATAGCGGTACTTTTCCCACAGCTGGCCATCCTTCAGCACCTCGCCCGCGACGTCGATCGTGTAGACCTCGCTCTCGCCCACCGCGGCGGCCGTGAGCTGCGCGCGCGGCACGAGCAGCATCATCTGCACGCCGGTGCGGCTGCCGTCTTTGGCCGGATAGCGAACGCTGAATTCCGCCGTCAGCTTCGGCGCGTTCGGATTCGCGATCACGACCGAGCGCATGATCTTCCGCACGTCTTCGGCCTCGAGCTCCGGCGGCGCGAAGATCTTCAACAGATCGACGCGCGCCTGGATCATCTGCGTCACCGTCATCATGATCTCGTTGCCGTCGGAGCATTCGAGCTGGATGCGGGTGATGTACGAATAGGGACTGAGCGCCCCCGCGCCTCCCTCGCGTTCCTGACCGGGGCGCCGCGATCCCGACTGGTCGGGCATCGCCATCGCGTCGGCGGTGAAGAGCTCGCTGAGAGCGCCGGTCCCGCCGGCCGGATTCCAGAGCTGGTAGTCGGCCGCATGCCGCGGCTTGTAGAAGAGCAGCCGCACGTGCGTGCCCAGTCCAGGAACCTGCAGGTATTTCCAGATCTCGAGCGGCTGCACGCGCGCGCAGGTCGAGCGGAAGACGTCGTCGGGCGGACCGTAGAGCAGGAACATCTTCGCGCGGTCCGAGCCCACCTTCGTGAACATCTTCTTGGCGAGCAGAAGGCGCTGGTAGTAGACCTCTTTGAACGTGCCGTGCGCGCGGCCATGATGATCGCGGCGGCGCCAGAACTCTTCGACGAACGTATCGCGATCGGACGCGCTTTCGAGGGAGAGGAAGAGATCGAACTCCACATCGAGCACGATCGGTTCGACGTCGGCGACGAATTCGCGGTGACGCTCCTCGAGGCGCGAGAGCCGCTCTTTCCGTTCGCGCTTCGAAAGCTTCCGCACCGCGGCCGACTCGTCGCGTTTCGGCGGTTCCTTGGATGAAGCGGGTTGTTGTCCGAGAATGGCTGCAGTGAAGGCGAACGTCAGAGCGACTGCCAACAACGCTTTGGGGTTCATCGGTTTCCTTGTGTGATGCGGATCTACCTCGACAACAACGCGACGACCGCGATTCACCCCGACGTGCTCTCGGTGCTCGAGAGCGCGTTGCGCGGCGTCTTCGGCAATGCTTCTTCCATTCATAAGGAAGGACAGACAGCGCGGCGGATGATCGAAAACGCTCGCGAGTCCGTGGCGCGCCTGATCGGCGCAACGGCAAGAGACGTTATTTTCACCAGCGGCGGGACCGAGTCTAACAACGCCGCGATTTTTGGCGCGACGCAGCGCGACCTTCGTTGCCACATCGTGACAACGTCGATCGAGCATCCGTCCGTCGCCGAAGCGGTGCGCGAGTTCGAGCAGGTCACGCGCGTCGCACCTTCACGCGACGGGCTCGTCGCTGCGGCCGATGTGCTGAGCGCGGTGCGCGATGACACGAAGCTCGTGACGGTGATGATGGCGAACAACGAGACCGGCGTCGTGCAGCCGGTGGCGGAGATCGGCGCCTTTTGCCGCGCGCGCGGCATCCACTTTCATGTCGACGCCGTGCAGGCGGCGGGGAAGATCGACGTCGATGTCGAAGCGATTCAGTGCGACACACTCGCGCTCTCCGCGCACAAGCTGCACGCGCCGAAAGGCATCGGTGCGCTCTACGTTCGCCGTGGCGTGACGATGGCGGCGCAGATCGTCGGCGGCGCGCAGGAGCGCCGGCGACGCGCCGGCACGGAGAACGTTCCGCTCGCCGCCGCATTCGGCGCCGCGGCCGCATTGCCGTCCGCGACCGCGCACATCGCCGCGCTTCGCGACCGGTTCGAATCGCTGCTGCGGGCGTCGCTCTCCGTGACCATCAATGGCGCGAATGTGCCGCGCCTGCCGAACACGAGCAACGTCACGTTCCACGGTGCCGACGGCGAAGGCATCGTCATCGCCCTCGACCTCTCCGGCATCGCCGTCTCCACCGGCTCCGCCTGCTCCTCCGGCCGCATCGAGCCAAGCCCGGTCCTGCTCGCGATGGGCCTCACGCCGGATGAGGCGCGGTCGACGGTGAGATTCTCGCTGTCGCGCTTCACCGAACGGACGGAAATCGAGCGGGTGGCGGCGCTTCTTCGCGACCTGGTGCCGCGCTGCAGGAAGAGGTAGGCATGCGCGTCG
>DASVUA010000498.1:0-1800 GCA_036387295.1 Thermoanaerobaculia bacterium
GCCGCGGCGGCCGCAAACGCCGGCGCGGCGCGGCTGTAGCGCGCCGTTCGCCCGCATCACGAGCGACACCGGAGCCGAGTCGTGCTGGTCCTGACGAACGGAAAGATCTGGACCGGCGACGGATTCGCGTCCGCCGTGACGATCGAAGGCAATCGCATCGCCGCAATCGACGCGCCGGTTCCGCACGGGGCACGCATCCTCGATCTGCGCGGCCGCTTCGCGATGCCGGGCTTCATCGACAATCACGTGCACTTTGTGAATGGCGGCCTGCAGTTGCGGCGCGTGCAGCTGCGCGATGCTGCCTCGCCCGAGGAGATGACGAGCCGCATCGCCGCACATGCGCGCGAGCTCGGACGCGCCGACTGGATCACCGGCGGCGGCTGGGACGAGCAGTCGTGGACGCCTTACGCGGCGCCGACGCGCGCGCTGATCGATTCGATCGACAATCCGGTGTTCGTAACGCGCGCCGACATGCACATGGCGCTCGCGAACGGGCGCGCGTTGCAGCTCGCCGGCATCACGCGCGAAACGCCCGATCCGCCGGGCGGCACGATCGTGCGCGACGAGCAGCGCGAACCGACCGGCCTCCTGAAAGACGCGGCGATGCCGCTGATGACGAAGGTCATCCCGCCCGCTTCGATCGACGAGCGTGTGCTCGCCGCCCGCGGCGCACTGCGCGAGGCGGCGCGCTTCGGCGTCACGTCGTTGTGCGACATGGGCATGACGCCGGAGGCCTTCGACGATTTTCGTGCGTACCAGCGGCTCGAGCGCGAACGCGCACTGACCGCACGCATCTCGCTCTACATGCCGATCTCCGCGTACACGCGCCTGCGCGACGCGGGCGTCGAAAAGCGTTTCGGCGGCAAGCTGCGCATCGGCGGGCTCAAAGGATTCGCCGATGGTTCCCTCGGCTCTTCGACCGCGGCGTTCGACGAGCCGTTCGCCGACGAGCCGCACAACTGCGGCCTCGTCATGGGCGATATGAGCAACGGCTCGATCGCGAAGTGGGTTGCCGATGCCGACGCGCACGAGCTGCAGATCGCGATTCACGCGATCGGCGACCGCGCGAACGCGGACGTGCTGTCGATCTTCGAATCGCGTCCCGACACAAGTACGCGCCGTTTTCGCGTCGAGCACGCGCAGCATCTCAACCCGTCGCTCATCCAACGCTTCGCAAACGCGCGCGTGATCGCGTCGATGCAGCCGTATCACTGCATCGACGACGGGCGGTGGGCGGAGCGGAAGATCGGCCCGGAGCGCGCAAAGTCGACGTACGCGATCCGCTCGCTCATCGACGCCGGCGCGATCGTCACATTCGGTTCCGACTGGACGGTCGCCCCGCTCAACCCGCTCCTCGGCGTCTACGCCGCCGTCACCCGCCGCACCGTCGACGGCCAGCACCCCAACGGCTGGATCCCCGAGCAGAAGATCACCGTCGAAGAAGCACTCCGCTGCTACACGATCAACAACGCCTACGCCACCTTCGCCGAACACGAAACCGGCCGCCTCGCCCCCGGCCTCGTCGCCGACGTAGTCGTCCTCTCCACCGACCCATTCGCCATCCCCCCCGAAGAGCTGCAAAACGTACAAGTCGACACGACGATCGTCGATGGCGAGATCGTGTACGAACGGTAGCTGCGCGTCGGCACAGGTGCTGTTAAGTGGAGCGGCGGGCTCGCCGCCCACGCGAAGAAAGAGCACGTCATGTATGTTCGAAACGCGTTCGTGTACGCAAGCTCGTTGTTAAGTGGAGCGGCGGGCTTTAGCCCGCCGAGCATGAACCCGGCGGGCTAAAGCCCG
>DASVUA010000499.1:0-2726 GCA_036387295.1 Thermoanaerobaculia bacterium
AGACGGCGAAGGACCTTCCAGCGTGCAAGGGAGAAGGGCCTTGCCCTGTCAGCACTCAACCGCCTGCCGACCGCGCTTCAAGTGGAGCGGCGGGCTTTAGCCCGCCGACTAATGCTCGGCGGGCTAAGAGCCCGCCGCTCCACCTAACGAAGCATCGCGGCCACCTGCTCGCGTCGCGCGAACGTGCTTCACGCGGCAACGACTAGTCCGCGCTCCATCAACTCGCTGATGAGGCGCTCGACGTCTGCTTCGAGTTGCTCGTGCGTTACTTCGTATTCGTCGACGAGCGTTTCGACGGCGGCGGTCGTCGTGGCGCCGGCGGCGAGCAGCTCCCAGATCCGTGCGCCGATGGGATCGAGGCCGTAGTAGATGCCGCGGCCGTAGTCGAGGAGCACGAGCTCGTCGCCGACTTTGCGAAAGATGACGTTTTCCGCGGCACGAACGAGCATCGCCATCACGTTACGCCAAGGCCTCCGCGATGACGTCGACGAGCTCCGCGGTCGCTCCGAGCTCGCGGCGCGGGGTGACGGCGTAGACAGGGACGGACGACACGAGCTCCGCCACCTGCGCCAGCTCGTCCGCGCGGCGGCTCGCATCGATGAACGCGGGCACGGACGTGCGCGCAAGCACCGCCATCGCCGCTTCGTGCCCGTGGAGGCGGCGTACGCGCGTGCTCGCGTCGCGCGCTTCGAGGACGACGATCGCGTGGAGCGGCACGAGGTCGTCGACGAACGACGCGGAGGCGTCCAGATACCGCTTTTCCCAAGTCGGCGTCAGCCGCGGCAGCGCCTCGGCGGCGCCGAAGAGCGCCGCGGCGGAGTCGTCCCAGAGCCGGATGCGCGCGTAGCCGGAGGCGATGTGCGGCTGGCCGTCCTGCCAGGGGATCGCGGCGACGTCGTCGGTCAGCATCGCAGCGCCGCGCTTCACAAACGCGGCGGCGGTGGTCGACTTTCCCGCCCCTGCAGCTCCAGTGAAGACGATCGCTTTTCCGTCGAGCACGACGGCACTCGCATGCAGGACCAACGCGCCACGCATCCGCAGCACGAGCGCGAGCACCGGCCCGAGGAGATACGTGGCCATGTCTTCGGGAGTCGTGAGCCACGACGTCACGATCGAGTGCGGCTCGACGCGGAAACGCGTTCCGTCGCGATACTCGAGGACGACCGCGTCGCCCTCACGCGTCGCGCGTGCGCCCGGCTCCCCTTCTTCGTCGAGCCACGACACATCGAGCGCGTTCGCGAGCGGCTCGACTGTGCCGCGGTGCACTTCGCAATCGACGGCCGAAGGAGGTTCGCACGGCGCCAGTCCGTCGATTGCCAGCTCTGAGCGAACGTGCAGACCGTAGACGCGGTAGTGGTGGGACACGGGAGGAGAGTGAGGTTGGAGAACCTAGGTGCGGCGGCAGGCGGCGTTCGAGCCGCCGTCTTTCTCGATGTTGCACCCGGTTTCGCGGGTCAGCTCCCGCAGCGAGCCGTACTCCAGCAGTCGCGGCGACCGGTAAGGTTTCCGTTCCATGTGCTTCACTCCTGGCTTCTGGTCATCCATAGCGCGAGTGAGACCGCAAATGCTTGCTGCGAGTAGTGATAATCGCTGGCACCACCGTTTTTGAGAGCTAAGCAAAGAACACGCCGGTCGACGAAACGGTCGAGCGCGGGGGTCTTTTCGACCACATCCAGCCAGCGCTGAGGGGCGCGCGCGAAGGCAATGGCGGAGGGGTCGCGCGGGAGCGCGGTCTTCGGCCGGAGGCGCACGGTGTCCGGAATCCAGCCACTCATCGCCTCGCGCACCAGGTCCTTGTTCGCAAAATACGGCATCGGCGGAAACGAAAAGAGCAGCTCGACGACGCGCCGGTCGAGGTAAGGCGAAAGCCACTCGAGCGGCTGCCCGCTCGTCCCTGCGTCCGACGCTTCGAACTGCCGCGACCATGATGGGCTGTCGAGGACGCGCCATGCGTCGTGCCGGTACGGATGGCGGCGCGGGCCGCCGGGCGCCAGCACCTCGGCCCACCGTTCGCGCAGACGCAGCCGCTGCTCGAGCTCCGGCGCGATCCACGAGACGAACGGCGGCAGGCCCGGCGTGTGCCCGAATGCGAGCTGCAGCTGCGAGCGGACGTTCAGCGGCGGCCGGCGACGCCGCGTCAGCGCGTACCCGGCCGCTTCGCGCACGAACTGCACCCATCGCAGCCGCTTGAGCAGCCGGAAGAAGTGGTCGTGCGACGCGTACAGCACCGGGTCGCCCCCCTCCCCTGTCAGCACGACGCGCGCATGCGCGGCGGCGCGCCGGACGAATTCGAAGAATGGCAGCGTGCATGGCTCGTCGGTCGGTTCCCAGCCGCGCACCCGCGGATCGGACCAACCTTCGAACGGCTCGCACGCGTCCGCGACATGAAATTCGATCGGAATCCCGTACGCCTTCGCCGCGATCGAGGCGTAGTGCCCCTCGGTGTCTTTGATGACTTCGTTCCAGACGGTCGTCAGCGCCGTCACTTCGCCGCGCACCTGGCCGCGCGCGCGCAGCTGCATGAGCGTGGCCGCGACGGCGTTCGAATCGAGGCCGCCGCTCAGCGAGATGACGATGCGGCCGGCGCGCGCGCGATCGGCGACCGCGAGCGAGAAGACGTCGCGGAACTCGGCGTACGCATCGGCCGGTTTGATGCGCCGCGGCTGGTCGCGCTGCGGAATCGTCCAGTAGCGCTGCAGCTCCGTCCGGTCGGCGGTCACGATCAT
>DASVUA010000500.1:0-3914 GCA_036387295.1 Thermoanaerobaculia bacterium
GTCGCGCGCATTGCGCGGCGGTTCGGCTCTGCGCAGCCAACCGCGCTCGTTCCTCTCTTCGCGCTTGCGGTGCTGTGGGCACTCGTGCTGCGAATCCCCGGCGCCTCCTATCTCCTGGCGCTCCCGATGCTCTTCGTCGCGTTGCACGCGCTGCTGCGGAGCGGCGAACGGCCGCGGGTCGCGCGTGCGCTCGGTGCCGCAATCGCGGCGCTTCCCATCGTCCTGGTCTGGGCGCCGGTCCCCTACTTTGTGCTCTCCGGTCTCCGGCTCTCCGCGGCCGGCATGGCCGGCGCGCTCGCTGGTTTCGCGGCGCTTCTCTGTGCCGCGGTCTTCGAGCGTGCGCGTTTCGCGGTCGATGGACGCATCGCCGCGGCATTGATCGCGCTGGCCGGCGTCGCCGCCGGCATCGGCGCCGCGGGAGCCGCCGCATCGCCACGGGAACCGCGGCCGGCATCCTTTGCCTACGCAGTGGATGTCGACGGCCGGAAGGCGTTCTGGGTGTCGGAGCGCAAGAACGCCCGGCAGCCAGAGAACGCGCTGTTCGCGGAAGCGGTGCGCTTGGAAACGCTCCCCCGTTTCGTGCACGAGAACGGAGTGCTCAGGCGCGCGGCCGTTGCGCCGTATGTCGCTGTCGCCGGGCCGTCGGTTGCACTCGTCAGCGACGTCGCCAACGGCGCGCTGCGGGTGTTGACGATGCGAGTGAAGTCGGAGCGCGGCGCGCCCTGGCTCCATCTGTTCGTCGAAAAGGGCAAAGTCGTAGACGCATCGGTGAATGGCATTCCGTTCAGGAAAACCGCAGGCGAAGACGACGACGGCGCAATGTGGGGGCTCCGATTCCTCGGTGCGGCTGACGAGAGTTTCGAGCTGAAACTGGTGGTCGATCCGAAGGGCGGGCAGGCGCGGATCACCGTCGTCGACCAGTCCGAAGCCATAGACCACCCCGCCGCACGCCTTCCGCTCGACGCGATGTACGCCCGCTCGTGGGTGGCCGGAACGACGCTCGTGCGCCGGTCGTATGTCTTCTGAAGTCACGGGACGACGAGGGCGCCTCCGGCGGGCCGGCAGGGCCGGCAGCCATTGTTGCCCAAGGCCGAGCGCGCGCCTGTCGCGCTGAACGCGGTCCGTGCGAACGCAAAGGCAGCCGGCCCGGCCGGCCCGCCGGAGGCGCTCCCGGTTCCCCCTGCCTCGTGACGTAGCCGCCAGCCGGTTGAGGGACTTTCCGCCGTTTCTGCGCGATCTTGATTAGGTCCAACTAAACGAACGGGAGTCTCTCGATGAAAAATCGCCTCACTGCAGGTCTGCTCGGCCTCGTCGCCGTCCTCTCATTTCCTATCCAGTCCTTTGCCATCTCGCCGGACGAGGTGGCTACGACCGACATCCGCAAGCTCGTCGACGTCAAGTCGCTGCGTGGCGCGAAAGGCATCAAACGCGTCGCCGTACCGGGATACAGGGTCATCTTCACCACCCGCACGAAGGTCGTCGCTCGCGCCGAAGACTGGCTGGGCAGCGTCGGCAATCAGCGCAGCTCCGGCTCGAAAGCCACCATGGAAGTGGTGCTCGGCAATGTCGACTTTCCGACCCTGCAAGCCATTGCAGACGCCGCATACGCCGATTTCATTGAAGAATTGAAGTCGACCGGCCTCGAAGTCGTGCCGCTCGAGACCGTCATGAAATCGGCCTCGTTCCAGAACATGAAGATCGCCGGCAGCACCGCCGAGAAGCCGTACACCAAACGCTCGCGCGACCGTAAAACGGATTACCTCGTCGCCTCCCCCACCGCCATCCCGCTCTGGTTCACGAATTTCGACGGCGACATCAGCGACCAGGGAACGATGAGCCAGACCAACATGCGCGCCGTCATGGGAATGGCGAAGGAGCTCGACGCCCTGATGATCTTCCCGCTCATGCACATCGACTTTGCGACCGTCGGCGGCTCCGGCGGCAAGTTCAAGCGCCGCGCGTCCGTCAATGCTAAAGCAGCCGTTTACGCGAACCCGGCGTACACGCTCTTCTACATCACGAGCGACAAAGGCGGCTCGTTCGCGCGCATGAACGACGGCATCGGCGTCGAAGGCGATCCGGGCGAATTCGTGACCGCCGATCAGTCCTCCAACGCCACCTTCATTGAAGGCATGCAGAAAATCGGAATCGATTTCGGACCGGTGAAGAGCAAGAAGAACATGGTCCTGCAGGCGAACCGCGAGAATTTCCACAGCCTGGCACTGGACGCATTGAAGGGCACGAACGAAGCCTTCCGCCGCGGATTGCAGGAAGCACAGAAATAAACGTCGTCTTCCGGGCGGGCCATTATGGCCCGCCCGTTCAGTCGAACAACGACGGACTGACGAGTTTCTGTCCCGCCAGCGACGCGCCCCTTGCCCCGCGACTCGCCCCCGACCGTCATCCTGAGCGGTTGAACGGCGCGGGGCGCCGGTGCCGACGTCCATGACAGATTCGGAAGGCATACCGCGTGTCATCGGAAGAGGTGGAGGACGCCGCAGATACGGCACCGAGCGTCCGGCCGCGCCGGTGGTCATCGCCGCGCGATACAGCGAAGTCGCGCTCACCTCGCTACGCGCACATCGAAGGTGTGACCCCACCTCGCTGACGATTGGATCGCCAAAGTATGGGAGTCACGGACATCCGCCGAGCCGAGGACTTCGCCATCCTCAATCCTCAATCCCAATCCTCAACAATCCCGCAACGCGGACAAGCTATCCTTGCCGTATGCGTCTCGAGCCCGGCACGCGGGTTGGTCCTTATGAAGTGCTTTCCCTTCTCGGCTCGGGCGGCATGGGAGAGGTCTACCGCGTCCGCGATCACCGCATGTCGCGCGACGTCGCTCTGAAAATCATGCCCGGCACGCCGGTCGGGGACGACGACCGGCTCTGGCGCTTCGAGACCGAAGTGCGCACCGCCGGGATGCTCAGCCACCCGAACCTCCTCACCATCCACGACGTCGGCGCATTCGAGGGCTCTCCGTTCCTCGTTTCCGAACTGCTGGAGGGCGAGACGCTGCGCGAGAGCATCAACCGTCACTCCGGCGCGCTCGGCGGACGGGGCGGCGGTCTCCCCGTCACCTCCGTGCTCGCCATCGCGCGACAAATCGCCAGCGGCCTCGCTGCAGCGCATGCGGCCGGCGTCGTCCATCGCGATCTGAAGCCGGACAACATTTTTCTCGTCCGCGACGGCCGCGTGAAGATCCTCGATTTCGGCCTGGCGAAACCGCAGGAGCCTGCCGCCAGCGACCAGACCTCACCGATGCGCACCGCGCCAGGCACCGTCCTCGGCACGCCCGGCTACATGGCTCCCGAACAGGTCCGCGGCGACGCCGTCGATGCCCGCGCCGATCTCTTCTCGCTCGGCGCCATCCTGTACGAGCTGTTGGCGGGACGGCAGGCCTTCGAGGGCCCCACCGCCATCGAGGCGATGACCCGCATCCTTCGCGACGAGCCGCCGCCGCTCGCCGGAGTCCCGCCGCTGCTCGATCGCACGGTGCTGCGCTGCCTCGAGAAGCAGCCGGAGCGCCGCTTCCAGTCCGCCAACGATCTGCTGTTCGTCCTCGAGCAGGCGGCCGCATCTCCTGCATCGGGCGAGCACCCCGCGGTCGCTACGGGACGCGCGCTTCCGCGCTTCCGCAAGATCACGTTCCGTCGCGGCCACATCATGAGCGCGCGGTTCGCTCCCGACGGCACCATCCTCTACGGCGCGGCGTGGGAAGGACAGCCGCTCGAAGTCTTCCAGGCACGGCGCGGCAATCCCGAGTCGCGTTCCCTCGGACTGCCGGCAGGCGATGTGCTGGCCGTTTCCTCCGATGGAGAGCTCGCACTGTCGCTCGGTCGCCGCTACCTGGCCGGCTTCGAGAGCAGCGGCACGCTCGCGCGCGTGCAGCTTCCCGGCGGTGCGCCGCGCGA
>DASVUA010000501.1:0-1952 GCA_036387295.1 Thermoanaerobaculia bacterium
TCGCCGTCGTCGGTTGGGCGTTCCGCTATGGCCAAGAACCTCGTTATCGTCGAGTCTCCCGCGAAAGCGAAGACAATCAACAAGTTCATCGGAAGCGATTACGTGGTCAAAGCTTCGGTCGGCCACGTCCGCGACCTCCCCAAGAGCGAGCTCGGCGTCGATGAGGTGACCTTCCTTCCGAACTACGAAATCCTGGAAGGAAAAGAGAAGGTCGTCAGCGAGCTTCGCGCCGCCGCGAAGAAAGCCGACACGATCTTCATCGCCTCCGACCCTGATCGCGAAGGAGAAGCGATCGGCTGGCACGTCGTGAACCTGCTCGGTACCGACGCGAAAAAAGTCCGCCGCATCCTCTTCCACGAAATCACCAAGAACGCGGTCCGCAAGGCAATCGACACGCCGGGCGAGATCGACATGAACAAAGTGAACGCGCAGCAGGCGCGGCGCGTCCTCGACCGCCTCGTCGGCTACAAGCTCTCGCCGCTCCTCTGGGACAAAGTCCGCCGCGGCCTTTCCGCCGGACGCGTGCAGTCGGTCGCGATGAAGATGATCGTCGAGCGCGAAGAGGAGATCAAAGCGTTCCAGCCGGTCGAGTACTGGACCTTCGGAGCACGCCTCTCCGCCAGCGCGCCGCCACCGTTCGTCGCGAAGCTGACGAAGATCGACGGCAAAAAAGCCGAGGTGCCGAACGAAGAGATCGCACGCAAGATCGAAGCGGCGCTCAAGAGCGGCAAGTACCTCGTCACCGATGTCGCGCGGAAAGAGCGGAAGCAGTCTGCCGCGCCGCCGTTCATCACCTCCACACTGCAGCGCACCGCGTACAACCGCTTCAAGTGGCCCGTCAAACGGACGATGCAGGTCGCGCAGAAACTGTACGAAGGTAAAGAGCTCGGCAGCTTCGGATTCGCCGGTCTCATCACCTACATGCGTACCGACTCGGTGCGCATCAGCGACGACGCGCTGGCCGAAGTGCGACTGCATATCGCTGCCAAATATGGCAACGATATTCTTCCCGAAAAGCCTAACGTTTATCGTGTCAAAAAAGCTGCTCAGGCGCAGGACGCCCACGAAGCGATCCGTCCGACGTCGATGGATCTCGATCCCGAAAAGATCAAAGACTTCCTGACGCGCGAGGAGTACAGCCTCTACAAGATGATCTGGGACCGCTTCGTCGGGTCGCAGATGAAGCCGGCGTTGTTCGACGTGACGGACGCCGACATCACGGTCGGCAATCTCACCCTCCGCGCCTCCGGCGAAGTGCAGAAGTTCGCCGGTTTCCTGGCCGTCTTTCAGGACGCGCCGGGCGAAGACGACGAAGAGGATGAAGAAAAGAAGAACGACAAGGCGCTCCCGCCGCTGAACGAAGGCGACGTGCTCGAGCTGATGGAGCTCGACACGAAGCAGAACTTCACGCAGCCGCCGCCGCGCTTCACCGAGGCGACGCTCGTCAAGGCGCTCGAAGAGAACGGCATCGGCCGCCCCTCCACGTACGGCGCGATTCTCACCACCATTCAGGCTCGCGATTACACCTACAAGCACGACGGAAAGTTCCATCCGACGCACCTCGGATCGCTCGTCGTGAAGCTGCTCAAGCAGTCGTTCGGCGACATCATCGACGAGCGCTACACGGCCGATCTCGAAGAGAAGCTCGACAACGTCGAAGACGGCCAGCGCGAGTGGACCGACCTGATGCGCGAGTTCTCGCTGAAGTTCAACTCCGACCTCGAGCGCGCCGGCAAAGAGATGACGCAGGTCAAAGGCAGCGGCCTCGAGACCGACGAAAAGTGCGAGAACTGCAGCTCGCCGATGGTCATCAAGTTCGGCCGCTTCGGCGAGTTCCTCGCCTGCACGAACTACCCCGAGTGCAAGACCACCAAGGAAATGCCGAAGGGCGACGCCGCGGAAGCGACGTCGGACGACGAGCAGATCATCTGCGACAAGTGCAACAAGCCGAT
>DASVUA010000502.1:0-6114 GCA_036387295.1 Thermoanaerobaculia bacterium
ATGCAGGACAACGGCTCGTGGAAAGGTCCGAATACGACCTGGGAAACGGGCGGAATTCGCAATTGGGACTGGCAGGAAGTCGGCTTCGGCGACGGCTTCGGCACGCACCCGATTCCCGACGATCCGATGACCGGGTATGCGATGAGCCAGGAGGGCTACATCGTCCGCTGGAATCTGCGGACCGGCGAGCGTAAAGACATCCGCCCTGCGCCGTCCGGCGAAGGCGCCGGCACCACTGCAGGAAACCTGCGCTTCAATTGGAACTCCGGCATTGCACTCGATCCGTTCGACCCGAACGGCGTCTATTTCGCGAGCCAGCACATTCACAAATCGGCGAACCGCGGCGAGTCGTGGACGACCATCAGCCCCGACCTCACCACGAACCGCAAGGAATGGCAGAACCAGACGAAGAGCGGCGGCCTCACGCCCGACGTCACGGCTGCAGAGAATTTCACGACCATCATCGCCATCGCGCCGAGCCCCATCGAGCGCGGCGTGATCTGGGCTGGTTCCGACGACGGGCGCGTGCACGTGACGCGCGACGGCGGCGCGAACTGGACCAGCGTCGAGGGGAACATCAAAGGCGTTCCCGCCAATACGTGGGTCCCGGAGATCAAAGCGTCACGCCACAATGCGGGCACGGCGTTCGTCGTCTTCGACGATCACCGCCGTTCGAACTGGACGCCGTACGTCTACCGCACCACCGATTACGGCCGCACCTGGACGTCGCTGGTGACGAAAGACATTCAGGGCTATGTACACGCCATCGAACAGGATCCGGTCGATCCTGATCTGTTGTTTCTCGGAACCGAATTCGGCCTGTTCGTCTCCAATGACGCCGGCAAATCGTGGCTGAAATGGAAGCATGGCGTTCCCACTGTGGCGGTGATGGGGCTGGTCGTCCATCCGCGCGATCACGATCTCGTCATCGGCACGCACGGCCGCGCGGCGTTCGTCATTGACGACATTCGCCCGCTGCGCAGCGTCTCGCGTGAAACGCTCGCAAAACCGCTGCACTTTTTCGAAGTGCCGGATGCACAAGCGTTCATGACGCGCCAGAAGGAAGGCGCGCGTTTCGTCGGAGACGCGGAGTTCCGCGGAGAGAACGAGCCATACGGCGCGCTGCTCACCTACTCATTGAGCGGCGCCAAACTCCCCCATCCGACGGAAGCAAAAGAGCGCGCGCGCAAGGAAGCGGAGCGCGCCGCCGCGCAGAAGCCCGCCTTTGCGGAAAGCGGCGTTCCGATGACGGAAGACATCCCGAAAGAGCCGGAAGCGTCGGCCGCCGCAAAGCCGTCGCCGGACAAGCCGGCGGAGAAAGCGGACGACACCGCAACCGAGGTGAACATCGAGATTGCCGACGCCACGGGCAAAGTCATCCGCAAGTTCAAAGGACCCGCGAATCAGGGCGTCAACCGCGTCGCGTGGGACCTCACCCGCGACGCATTCAAGCGGCCCTCGTCGCCCGAAGCGACTCCCGGCGACACGAGCGGCGGTCCCGAAGTACTGCCCGGCACCTATACCGTCACCTTGAAGTTCCGCGGCAATGAAGCGAAACAGACCGTGCGTGTCATGGCCGATCCGCGCGAGAAGCACACCGCCGAACAGCGCCAGGCGAAATACGACGCCATCCTCCGCGCCGGCCGCCTGCAGGAAGTCGCGGTGGAAGCGATCGAGCGCATCCGGAAAACACGCACGGACATTGACGCCGTCGCGCTGAAGTTGAGAAAAGACGATCCGGCCGCCGATCCCGATCCGCTCGTCAAAACGGGTGAGACCTTGAAAGAGAAACTCGACAAGATCGAGCGCCGCCTCTGGTCTCCGCCGAATACGGTGGGCATCGTGGCCGACACCGACGTCCTGTCGAAAATCGGCTATCCGCTGTACGGAATGCAGTCGTCGTGGGATGCGCCGACAGAAGCGCAGCTGACCTACCTCGACCGCGGCGAAGCGGCGCTGAAAGTCGTCCTGGCGGACCTCAACAGACTGTTCGCGGAAGACGTGGCGAAGTACCGCGAAGACGTGCGCAAAGGCAATCACGTACTTCTGCAGGAACAGACGCCGCTCGAAATCCGGTAAGGGTCCGATGAGGGGCGCCGCAATCGCGGCGCTCCTCATCGCCTACAGATCGCGCTGATAACGGGCGACCATCTGCTCCTGCGTTTCCGCCGGAGCTTCCTGTCCCGTCTGTTCCGCGAGCATCTGCCCCATCGTCGGCAGCACGGACCGCGGCTGCCGCACTTCGTCCGACCAGAGCTTCGACCGCATCAGCGCCTTCGCGCAATGCAGGAACACCTCACGCGCCGAAATCTCGATGATCACCTTCGGCGTGCGAATCTCGCTGGCGAACTGACGCAGTTTCTCCGGATCGCTGCACAATTGCGCCGAGCCATTGACGCGCAGCGTCTCGTCGACGCCGGGAATCAGAAACAACAAGCCGGCCGCGCCGCTCGCCACAATGTTCGCCAGCGAATCGAGGCGGTGATTGCCGGGCGAATCGGGGATCCATAACGTCGCCTCGTCCACGACCCGCACAAATCCCGCCGCCCCACCGCGCGGCGAAGCATCGAAACCCTCGCCACTGCCGGTCGACAACACGACAAACGGAGAAAGCTCGATGAACCGGCGGCAGTGCCGGTCGAGGCGCGGGAGTTGTTTCGCGACGGCGCGCGGACCCGGCGGCGGATAAAGCTGCCGAAGCTGGTCCAGCGTCTCGATGTAGTGGTCGCTCATCGCCATCCGCTCCTCAGGCACCCACCGGAACGCGTCGCGCGGACGTATAGCGTGAAGCGAGGCGGCTGTGCCGCCTCACTTCACTGCAATCGCTCTCGCCTGCTTGATGTCGGTCACGCCTTTGAACGCTTTTTCGATGGCATCCTGCATGAGGGTGCGCATCCCTTCTTTCATCGCGAGCTTGCGAAGGTCGTCGATGGTGGCGCGGCGCTGCACCGCTTTCTTGATCTCGTCCGTGCCGACCAAAAGCTCATGGACGCCCATACGGCCTTTGTAGCCGCCGCTGCACTGATTGCAGCCTTTGGGCTTGTAGAGCATCAGGTCGGGCGAGTACGTGATTCCGGTGCCGGGCCAGTAGTCGTAGCCGTAGGCTTCAATGATTTCTTCGAATTCCTCAGGAGTCGGGTTGTAGCCTTCTTTGCATTTCGCGCAGAGCACGCGGATCAGGCGCTGGGCCATGATGCCGAGCAGCGCGTCGGCGAAATTGAACGGGTCGATGTTCATGTCCAGGAGACGCGTAATCGTCTCCGGCGCCGAGTTCGTATGCAGCGTCGAGAAAACGAGGTGACCGGTCAGCGACGCTTCAATGCCGATTGCAGCCGTCTCGTGGTCACGCATTTCGCCGACCATGATCACGTCCGGATCGGCGCGAAGGAACGAGCGCATCGCGGCGGCGAACGTGAAGTCGATCTTCGGCTGCACCTGCACCTGCCGCAATCCCTTCTGCGTGATTTCGACCGGGTCTTCCGCGGTCCAGATCTTCATGTCCTCGGTGTTGATGAATCCGAGGGCGGAATGCAGCGTCGTCGTCTTACCGGAACCCGTCGGGCCCACCACCAGCGCAATGCCGTATGGCTTCGACAGCAGCGTCTTGAACGCTGTGAGATTGCGATCCGAAAAGCCCATCTTGTCGAGCGGCAGCGGCTTCGACGCGGCGAGGATACGCATCACCACGTCCTCGTTCTGATTGGCCGTGGGAATCGTCGCGACGCGCAGCTCGATCGTTCCTTTCGAGTACTTGAAGCGGATCTTGCCGTCCTGCGGCTTCCGCTTCTCCGAAATGTCGAGCTTCGCCATGATCTTGAGGCGCTGCACGAGGGCATTGCGGTGCGGCCCCGGGATCTCCATGAACTTCTGGCAATCGCCGTCGATGCGCAGACGGATCGTGCACGGCTGGCGCGGACCATCGGGCTCGACGTGAATGTCCGAAGCGCCTTTCGCGTAGGCGTCGATGATGAGCTGATTGGCGAGCTTCACGATGCCGGAATCGGTCTCGTCGATCTCCGGCTGATCGGTGGGGGCCTCTTCGAGCTCCACCTTCTCGCCGTCGCCGAGCGAATCGAGAATCTTCGCCCAGTCGGCGCCTTCGGCCGTCGAGCCGTCCTGCTGCATCTGCTCGCCATACGACGCCGCGATGTACGACAGGATGTCGTGCCGCATGGCCACCTGAAACTCGTAGCGCGGCGCGAGGTTCATCGCGCGGATGCCGTCGAGGCGCGTCAGGTCCTGCGGGTCTTCGACCGCGACGACGAGCAGGCCGGGGCGGCGCTCGATCGGCGCGGCGACGTGCTTTTTCCAGATATCGGAAGAGACGCGCTCTTTCAGGTCGGCGGCGATGGTTTGATTGCCGTCGTAGTTGAACCAGGGCGCCGAGTAATACGCCGCGAGCGAGCGGCCGATCTCTTCGCGCGGGATGTTGTAGTCGTCGATCAGCACCTTCTCGACGGTCGTGTTGTTGACACGTGCGTTACTGACGGCCTGCTCGAGATCTTTCTCCGAGACGACACCCTTATCGATCAGCACGCCGAACTTCGACGGCTTGTTCTGACGCGTGACGCGGTGCTGGTTATAGAACGCGATGCCGAGGATGCGCGCGATCTCTTCTGCCGCATCCTCGTCCTGCGACGTGAATGCGACCCCGTGGCGCTTGTTGATCAACTGCACGACGCCGAGGAGGTACTTCTCGAAAAGGATCGGAACGGCGAGCACCGCCTTCGTCCGGAAGCCGGTCTGCTTGTCCCAGCGCTGATCGAAGCGGAGGTTTGCGTGAAAGCGCTGCAACTCGTCCGCGTCGTAGGCGTCCTTGACGTTGAGGGTCTTGCGGGCGAGAGCGGTGAAGCCGGAGATCGACGCGAACGATTTCGGGACGCGGATCTCTTTCGGCGTGTCGCCGACCTTCTGCAGCGAGTAGAGCTCCTGATTTTTCGTGTCGATCGCGTAGATCGTCAGACGCTCGGCGTCGAGCAGCTCGAGGATCTTGTCCTTGAGCGTCATCAGGATGTGCGGGATCGACTCGGCGGAGTTGATCTGATTCGCAATCGTGGTGAGCTTCTTACGGAACTCCAGCTCCCGCTCGATGGAAGAAGGGGCGGACTGAACCGTCATGTTGTAGTCTCCTCAGTGGTGTGGCAAGGGCCGGACTAACTGATGCGGAAGGATAGCACCCGGGCCGCGGGCTTCAGGCGTTGGGCTCCTGCGGTCGATCGCGTGAGCTCGCGAAGCACCCCAAAAGCCGAACGCCTGACGCCCACGGCCCGATGAAACGAACGAAAAACTGAAAACACCGGGCGCGGAGCTTGCGAATCCTCTCCTCGCCCTGTCAGACTGTCGGGAACGCAATGGGCAGAAAGTGACGGATGAATGCCTTCGAAAGTATTTGTAGGGAATCTTGATTTCAACACGACCAAAACTGAGGTCCAGGACCTGTTCACCCAGGTCGGCCCGGTGCGGGACGTGTTCTTGCCGATGGATCGCGAAAGCGGCCGCCCGCGCGGTTTCGCTTTCGTCGAGTACGAGAGCGACGCGGACGCCGCGTCGGCGATCGAAAAATTCAACGGCTATCAGCTCGGCGGTCGCGCACTTCGCGTGAACGCGGCTGAAGACCGCCCGCGCACCGGTGGTGGCGGCGGCGGTCGCGGAGGCTTCGGCGGTGGCGGTGGTCGCGGCGCAGGTGGTGGCGGCGGCTATGGCGGCGGCGGTGGCGGCTACGGCGGGGGTGGCGGTGGTGACGGCGGCGGCGGTGGCGGCGGCTACGGTGGTGGTGGTGGCGGTTACGGCGGCGGCGGTGGCGGCGGCGATTACGGCGGTGGCGGCTACGGTGGTGGCGGTGCGAAGCCGAAAGGCAGCCGTCGCAACATCCGCGGCAAAAAACGCTCGCTGTAAGCGGCGTCCATTCACGCGGTACCCCTGAATCGTTCGAACATTCGCGTCGCGTCCCCGGACGCCGGCGCGAATGGAACGCCATTCGCCCGCTTTCGCGCCGGCCGGTTCGTGAACGACAGCACGTACTGGCCGCGCACTTGCTCCGCGAGCCGGTCGGACATCTCCTTCGAGTTTGTCCGCCGGCGCCGCGTGCAGCGCTGCTACGCGCGCACCTCGCCT
>DASVUA010000503.1:0-2341 GCA_036387295.1 Thermoanaerobaculia bacterium
CGGCGCCATCACATTCCGAAACAGAAGCACCGGGTGACCAACTGGGCCGAGTACGATGCGGGCCTGCGGGCCTGCGGGCCCGCGGCAGCCTCACGGTGTGGTTCACGCCGGAGGCGATCGAGGCCTGGAGGGCCGAGCCGCGCATTGGCCGGGGCGGACAGCCCTCCTACTCGGACTTGGCGATCGCCACAGCCTTGACGCTGCGGGCGGTGTTCCGCCTGGCGCTGCGCCAGACCGAGGGCCTCATCGGCTCCGTCCTGCAGCTGCTCGGGCTCAACCTCCCGGTGCCGGACCACTCCACCCTGAGCCGCCGGGCGCCTTGTTGCATGGGTCGCGGTGTGGGCGCACTGAGCCCGACCCGTGTTCCGGGTCATGCGATGCGGTAGAGTCGAGGACGGGCGCAGTGGCTTGGGCCATCCGGCATCACCCTGTTTCCCGTCCCCGCTCATCAAACCGGACGTGCCGATCTCCGGCATCCGGCTTTCCGACTGGCTTCACCTCGTAGCTGTCGGCGGCGCTCCTATGTGCAGCCGGCGTAGCCGGAGCACGCCCAGCTCTCCGAAGACCGCTTTGCCCGAGAAGTGCCGGGTGCCGCGTGTCGGCACCTTGTGTCGCCGTGTCAGGAAACCACGGACCGTCGCATAGACGTGGTTGTCCACCGCTCGGTAAGCCGCCTTCCGCGTGCCATAGGCGAAGTAGTTCGCCCAGCCGCGCAGTTGTTGGTTCAACCGATCGCGCACGTCGTCCCAAGGCGCCGTGTTGGAGGGCACCAGAAGCTCCCCCACGCGGTCCTTGAGACGCTGCACGCTCTTCCGCGACGGGCTCGCGCCCGTATACCAGTGACCATCCTTCCGATAGCAGTGCGGGCCGAAGCTGTAGCCCAGAAAGTCGAAGTGCTCCTGCCGTGCATCACGCACGGTCGTCTTCACCTCGTTCACGGTCAGGCCAAGCCGTGTCATGACTTGCCGCGTCCACGCCAGCGCCTCCGCCGCGTGCCCGCGGCTGAGGATGACGAAGTCATCGGCATAGGCCACCACATGGGCTTGATACGCTTCTTCGCGTTCCTGCTGCCGCCAGTGCCGGAGAAAGCGGTTCATGTAGCGATTGGCTAACATCGGTGAGAGCGGACCACCCTGCGGTGTACCGCACTTACTGTGTTTGCCCCCGCTCATGTGCCGCCGCCCGTCCGGATCCCTCTCCTCGACCGGTGTCTTGAGCCACAGTTTGAGCAGGCCCAACACGTGACGATCGACGATCCGCGCTGCGACCGAGCGAAGCAGCTCGGAGTGCGGGATCGTGTCGAAGTACTTCGACAGGTCGGCGTCCACCACCTCGGTGAACCCCTGACAAAGCAGTCGGTGCACCACCTTGACCGCATCAGTACCGCTGCGGCCCGGCCGGTAGCCATAGGCTGTGGGTTCGAGGTCCGCCTCGAAGATTGGCTCCAGCACCAACTTCGCGGCGGTTTGCGCCACCCGGTCCCGAATCGTTGGAATCCCAAGTGGGCGCTCGCCGTCGCCCCCGGGCTTCGGGATCATCACCCGTCGCACGGGTTGGGGCTGGTAGGCCTTGGTCCGTAGATCCCCAGCAAGGCCGGCCAGCCAGTTCTCCAGCCCTGCCGCCTCGATCGCCTGGCAGGTGACGCCATCCACGCCCGGTGCACCCCGATTGGCGCGCACCAGCTCATAGGCATGTCGCAGCACGTCTGCCCGGTAGATCTTGTCGTAGAGCAAGTAGAACCGGTAGTTCGGCTCCGCCTTCGCCTTGAGATACAGCTTTCGCTGAAGCGTCCTGACGCTGTCCGGTGTTGCCAGGCTCATCGCCAATCACCGATCCTCCGCTTGGTTGAAAGCACACCAGAAGTCAGGGTCCTTCCCTCCGCCGGCATTACCCGGCCTCAGCGGTACCGTGACCCTGTCCGACACCCACCCGGGCCGCCGCCTGAAAGCGACGTTGAGGCCACGACCCTCGCCCATGATGGGCCTCCCCCAATTACCCGGCTCACCTTTCCGACATGCCGCGCCCACTACCCCGATGGACCAGAATGGGTGCTCTTGTCGGTTGCTTCCCCATCCCACGCGGGCCTTCCCCGGTATGTCGGCGGGTCGGCGTCCATGACTTCACTTTCGAGGCCTGCTCGGGCTTCACTCGCGTTGCGGCCTGCCGGATTGCTCAACCGCCCATGGCGGCCTTTGTCACGAGGCTTCGACCCGGCCGGTTACCCGACCGTGCCGCTCGTTAGCTACCAGAGCCTACCGACACTTCTCTGGGTGGTTCCTTCCTCCACTGGTGAACCGCGCCGTTGGGGCGCACGACATACTCCGGGCGTCCAAGGTCCAGC
>DASVUA010000504.1:0-2077 GCA_036387295.1 Thermoanaerobaculia bacterium
CGAACTCCTGCCCCAGCTCGGTCAGTCGGTCGGAGATCTCCTTGAACCGCTTCCGTTTTTCCGGAGCGAGCGAAACGCCGCTGTCTTCGAATGCTTCGACGAGCTGCTTCTGCATCTCGCGTGCGGCCATGGAGTCCGCGGCGACGCGCGCCACCCGCTCGTAAAAGGCTTCGTTCTGAAAGACGTCGGTGAGGAACGACGACTCGTGCAGCAGCGCGTCGTCGCACGCATCGCGCACGTCTTTATCAGGATGGACGCTGTTGAGCAGCGAGATCGGACCGAAGGCATCTTCGAGCACGATCGCCGTCTCGTCCCATGCATCGAGAACGCTCTCGACACTCGCCCGTTCGAGCGGGAGCGCTTCGATCTTCGCGAGCAGTTCGCGCGCGCGGCCGATCGCCTCCTCGGCGGCACGCGCGACAGCGGCAGAGTCGAGGATCGGGAGAGTTGCGCGCTCGGTCGCGGGGGTCGGCAGGTTTTCTGTGGTCGTCATTCCAAAGAGGTCGCGCATTCTAACGAAACTTCGCCTCACGCCGACGCCCGACGCAGGCGCAAAAAAAGTGGCGGCGCGACCGCAACCTCGCGTCAGCAAGGAACGTACACAGAGCATGCGTTCCATTTCTGCCCTGCTCGTACTTTGCCTTCTCTCGTTTCCGGCGTTCGCCGCCGACACCGATCTCGTCGCCGCCGGCCGCGCCGCAATGGAAAAGGGAGAGTTCGAAAAAGCCAGTGCCGTCCTCGAAAAAGCAGTCGCCGCAACGCCGAAGAACGCCGACGCGCACTACCTCCTCGGCGGCGCGTACGGCCGCCAGGCACAAGGTGCCGGCATACTGAAACAGGCCTCGCTCGCGCGCAAAGCGAAGGCGGCGCTCGAACGCGCCGTCGAGCTCGACCCGAATCACGTCGAAGCACGCGAGGCCCTCGTCGACTACTACACCATCGCCCCCGGCATCATGGGCGGCAGCAATGAAAAAGCACGCGAGCAGGCGGCCGAGATCAAGAAGCGCGACGTGCTCCGCGGGCACCGTGCGTACTCACGCATTTACCTGCGTGACGAGAAGCCCGAGCTCGCCCGCAAAGAGATGATCGACGCGGTGCGCGAGCAGCCGAACAATCACCGCGCACATCAGTCCCTCGGCCTCTTCTATCTGACCGTCGACAAGAATTACCCCGCCGCGCTGCACGAATTCGAAATGACGCTCAAGATTCAGCCGGACTACATGCCCGCCTTTCTGCGCATCGGCCAGCATGCGGCGATGACCGGCATCAACCCGGCACGCGGCGAGGCGTACATCAAAAAGTACCTCGCCTACAAACCGACGGACGAGGAGCCGCCGCTCGCCCTCGCCTGGTACGCCCTCGGAATGCTTTACGAAAAACAGGGCCGCAAGAGCGACGCGAAGCAGAGCTTCACGAACGCCCTCAAACTCGCGCCGCACGACAAGGGAATCAAGGAAGCACTGAAGCGCGTCTCGTGAGCAGCGGAAAGGGGTTCAACGGAATCCCTTTCCACCACTCTTTCGTCGGCGGCAGCACTTCGATCGAAAAATGCAGATGCGGCGCGTCCGGCGCGGCGTTTCCGGTCACGCCGACGTATCCGATCACCGTCCCTTGCTTGACGAACAATCCCTCGGCCATTCCGGCCGCATAGCGCGCGAGATGCGCGTAGTAATACACGCGCGCTTCGGCCTGGTCGAACTGATAGATCGTGATGCCGCCGGCCTTGCTGTTGAACAGCTTCTGAATCGTGCCGTCGACCGCAGCCACGACCGGTGTGCCGTGCGGCGCCATGATGTCGATGGCGTGATGAATCCGCCCGCCGCCGCGAACCTGGTCGAAGTTGTCGCGCAACTGCGAAGCGGCGATTCCGAGCACCGGGACGATGATGCTGACCGCGGCCCCGGGGCTGACGCTGCCCGACGCAGCCGACGACGAGCCAGCGGTTGTCGCGCCGCTCGGCTCGACCGGTTTGGCCACCGTCTCCGCGAGCAGGACGGAGATCAGGACGATGAACGCCCCTCCGGCCAGCCAGCCGGCGACCAAAACCTTCATTGTGCGCATTGCTCATTGATAATGA
>DASVUA010000505.1:0-10080 GCA_036387295.1 Thermoanaerobaculia bacterium
GGCGGCCTTCAGGCCGCCGACGATTGCTCGGCGGGCTAAAGCCCGCCGCTCCACCAAACACGCGCACTAGCGAAAACGCGAGTTCAGTCTGGAGTGCGGTGACGCCAGTCACCGCTTTCACTCGCGGCAGCAAAGCTGCCGCAGCAAAGAAACAGCTCGGCGGGCTAAGAGCCCGCCGCTCCACCGAACACCGGATCGCACTGGCGAAACGCGCGTTCAGTCTGGAGTGCGGTGACGGTCACCGCTTTCACTCGCGGCAGCGTAAGCTGCCGCAGCTAAGAAACAGCTCGGCGGGCTAAGAGCCCGCCGCTCCACCAGAGACGGTGAGATGCCGAGCGTGTTCTTATCCGGCGGCGGCGAGGCCGGTCTCGCGGGCGGATTCCCATTCGGCCAGGTCGGGGGCGAAGAAGCTGAGGCGGGTCTTCTTGTACTCCTTTGTCGGGAAGAGCGCCTGCTTCTGTGACAGCCCGCTGTCGATGGCGAGGTCGTTGATCAGCGATTCGCATTCGTCGACCGACCGCCCGTGCACCGTGGTGTAGAGGTTGTACGGCCAGTCGTCGTACACGGGACGCAAATAGCAGTGCGAGACGGCGCGATGCTGCACGAGCTTCGACGCGTAGTCGTCCGCGTGATCCTGCGGCACGACCCATACTCCCATCGCGGTCGCGGCAAATCCCTGTTTGCGCGGTGCGACGACGGCCGAGAGCCGCCGGATCTGACCGCGTTTCAACAACGTGCGCGCGGTGTCGAGCAGCTCGTCGGGAGTGACACCGGAGAGCCGCGCCAGGCCGTCGAAGGGACGCGGCTGCAGCGGCAGCTCCTGTTGCAGCAGACGCACGCACTCGACTTCGCGCGGCGAGAGCGGGGTGTACTCGGAATGAGTCTCGTGCTCGGCGTGCTCGTGTTCGGCCGCGCCATTCTTGTAGAGCTTCAGAGTCGGCAGGGCGCGCACCGTTTCGCAGTCGGCTTCACGCCCGAGAATCTCGATCGTCCGTTCGAGCCCCAGTTTCGAATCGGGCGAACAGAAGATGGTGAACCAGAGATTGAGATCGTTGTTGCGCCGGTAGTTCTGCGTGACACCGGGATGCGCGTTCACGACCGCGGCCGCGTCGTCGATCCGCTCGGGCGTCACGCGTGCCGCGACGAGGCACGACTTGTAGCCGACGGCACGTGAATCGAACTGCGCCGCGAGATGTCTCACGATGCCCTCGCGCTTGAGGCGCTCGGTCCGTTTGATCACCTCTTTTTCGGACATTTCGAGGGTCTGTCCGATGAACGCAAACGGCGTCGATACGAGTGGAATGTCCGACTGCAGGGCGCCCAGCAACTCCCGGTCTCGTTCGTCCATTTCCTGCATTTGCCCCTCGCCTGGTGGGTTCCCGGGGATGTGTTCGAGAGTCACGGATTGTAGCCCAGCTTCGGCAGCTCTCCCGCCTCGATTCGCTCGCCGCGCGCAATCCGTTCGCGATGCAAGAGAGCGCTCGTCACCGCCGCGTCTCGAGCGACACCCGAGTAATCAGGAGCAAACGCCGCGAGCCGCTTCAATGCCGCGTCGAACAGCCGCACGCCGCCGCGCAGCGTGCCGCGCTGCACGTGGTAATACGCCGCAGCGAGCTGAATCAGCCCCTGCAGAAACTGCTTGTGCGGATTTTCGGCCGTGAGCCACTCGTGCTCCCACGCTTCATGCGCGTCCCAGAACGCCTGCGCATTGAAAAGAGAGATGCCGTGCTCGAGGGGAGTCATTGGGGGCGTTGGGCTTTGGGCGTTGGGCGTTTGGGGTGGGTCGCTTGGACGGAACGTCACGCGGGCATGAGCAAAACGGGGTCGATCGCCCTCGCGACCGACCCCAAAGGCCTAACGCCCAACGCCCGCGGACGCAGTCCGCGCGCCGTCAGTCCGTCGCCCGCGTTCCCTTGCGCAGAATGTCGCAGATGGCAGACGTAAAGTCGGCCGTCGAGCCGGTGCCGCCGATGTCGCGCGTGCGCGACTCGGGGCCCATGGCGAGCACTTTCGTGATCGCGTCCTGGATCCGGCGCGACGGTCCCATTTCGCCGATGTGATTCAGCATCAGCACTGCCGACTGCAGGAGTGCGAGCGGGTTTGCTTTGTTCTGTCCCGCGATGTCGGGCGCGCTGCCGTGCACCGCTTCGAACACCGCGCCGCTCTCGCCGATGTTCGCTCCCGCCACGACGCCGAGACCGCCGACCAGGCCGGCGGTGAGGTCGGAGACGATGTCACCGTAAAGGTTCTCGAGCAGCAGGATGTCGAACTGATTCGGATTCTGCACGAGCTGCATGCAGAGGTTGTCGACGATTCTGTCGTCGGCCTCGATGTTCGGATACTCCTCCGCCACTTCACGGAAGCACTTCAGGAAGAGGCCATCCGAGAGCTTCATGATGTTCGCTTTGTGCACCGCGGTGACGCGCTTGCGGCCGTGCGTACGCGCGTACTCGAACGCGAACTTTGCGATGCGCGTCGACGCTTTCCGCGTGATGATCTTCAGCGACTCCACGACGCCCGGCACGACCTCGTGCTCGAGACCGGCGTAAAGGCTTTCGGTGTTCTCGCGGACGACGATGAGGTCGATGTCCTCGTAGCGCGTGATCACGTTCGGCATCGACTTCACCGGACGGAGGTTCGCGTAGAGATCGAGCGTTTTGCGCAGCCGCACGTTGATCGACGCGAAGCCGGTTCCGACCGGGGTCGTGACCGGCCCTTTGAGCGCGACCTTGTTGCGCAGCACCGAATCGAGCACTTCCTGCGGCAGCGGGTCGCCGAACCGGGTGAGCGCTTCCGCGCCGACCGAATACTTCTCCCACTCCACGTCGACGCCGGCGCATTCGATGATCTGCACCACCGCCGCCGTGACTTCGGGACCGATGCCGTCGCCCGGCAGAAGGGTGATCTTGTGTTTCGCCATCAAAACTCCTTCGGCAGGCTAATCGCCAGCCGTTTCACTGTTCAATTCTCGTGCGCGCCGCAGCGCCGCATCGGGGTCGTACGCGAGCGGGAACATATCGCGAAGCGCCGCGTACTCGGGCAGTTCGCGCAGACAGCGGCGAATGCTTTCCAGCGTGGCGGGGATGTAGTCGAGGTAATGCATCCTGCCGCGCGTGATCGGCTGCTTGCTGAACGTGCCGAGGATCTTGATCGAGCGCTGCAGGAGCGTCTCGAAGTAGCGGCGCCGAATGTCGCCGTCGCCCTGCGTCAGCTCTCCGTAATACGCGATGAGCTCGAGCTCGGTCTCGTCGGTGATGATCCGTCCCACGCCGCGGTCGCGCAGCAGCGACGCGAGATCGTACGTGTCAGGACCCATTCTCAGATCCTGATAATCGATCAGATAAAGCGTGTCATTTTGTACGTGCAGATTCTGACCGTGAAAATCGCGGTGACATAGCACGTACGGATGGCGCGCTACGTTGTCGCACAGCATTTTCAGCAGCGGTTTCAATGCGGCGCCATCGGCCGCCATCAGCTTCTCGACGTAGAACTCGCGCGCCATCTCGAGCTCGTCGTAGAAGAAGCCGGCGGTGAACGGCGCGTTCAGCTCGCGGTCGGGCGCCTTCTGAAATGCAGCCAGCAGCTCGATGGCCGCGCGATAGAGGCGCAGACCTTCTTCGCGACTGTCGTGCAGCACGGCGAAGATCGTCTGATCGCCGACGTCGTGCTGCAGCACCGACAGTTCGGAGCTGTGGAGGACTTCGGGGACGCGGCCGTGCGGCGAGACGGCTTCGTATGCACCGAGGAAGCGCGCGAGTTGTGCGCGCACTTCCTCGGGGTAATACGCAAGGATGTACGTTTGCCCGTCGGGGCCGGTGATGCGGTAGTAGGCGCGAACCGAGGCGTCACCCGCGAGCGGGCGCACCGTCCAGCCGTCACCCAGCCATTCGTCGACGTAGCGTGCGGCCTGGGGCGGAAGCGAGGTCACGGCTTATTTCGCCGCGATCTCGCCCTCGCGCGCATCGCGGATGACGATCTTGGTGATCGCGGTCGGGTCGTGCGGACGATCGTTCGCACCCTTCGGCGCGCTGACGATCTTGTCGGCCACTTCCATCCCGCGCACCACTTCACCGAACACGGTGTAGTTGCGGTCGAGGAAGTTCGAGTCCTTCACCACGATGAAGAACTGAGACGAGGCGCTGTCCGGGTGCTGCGAACGGGCCATCGAAACGATGCCGCGCTTGTGCGGAATCTCGTTGAACTCGGCCTTGACGTTCGTGCCCGAACCGCCCGTGCCCCAGGAGTTCTTGGCGTTGTCGTCTTTCGAGTTCGGATCGCCACCCTGGATCATGAAATCGGGGATGACCCGATGGAACTTGGTGCCGTCATAGAAGCCGCGCTCGGCGAGGCTGATGAAGTTCTGCACGTGATTCGGCGCCGCTTCCGGAAAGAAACGGATGTCGATCTGACCGGCGGTCGTGTGCAGCTCCGCGATTTTTCCCTGAGCCATGCTCTTGTTCTCCTGCGGCGCAGCTCCGGGCTGCGCGTTCGTGCTGGTCGCCGTCGTTCCGGCGGTGTCGGTAGGCGTCGTCGCTGACGAGTCGGTGGAACCCGCCATGCTCTCGGATGCCGTCACAGCGGAATCGGTGCCCGCGGCGGTGCCGCTGGCGGACGTGTCCGCATTCGCGCAGGCGAGAAACGAAAACATCAGAACGGGATAAAGCAGTCGTTTCAAATTCAACCCCCAAGGTTGTTAATCGGGGGCGAATCCTAGCACGCGCGTCAGCGCGGCTTCACGATGGTCGGACCGACCCGGCCGGTCGCGATGCGGATGTCGCCGTCCGTGGCGTGGAGCACGACGCGCTGGCCCCCGCCGTTGATCTTTCCGGTCGCGCGGACGCGCGTCTTCCCGGAGACGACGGAACGGCTCACGCTCAGCCCCGGGATGTCGGAAAGGAACGTGTCGCCCGTCGGATCGCTGGTGACGATGGTCGCGTCGACGTCGGCCGCAAAGCGAGGATCGACGTTCAGCACGACGTTCCCTTTGGCCGTCTTCGCCTGCACCGACTCCGACCGTAGAATCGGATCGACGGTGATCGTGATGTCGCCCGAGGTCGTCTCCGCGTTCACGGCCGCCGCGGCCTGACGGACCACGATGTCGCCGCCGCCCGAGATCAGCCGCGTCGGCCCGCCGGTGTAGAGCAGGCGAATCGTGCCGCCCTGCGTGGAGATCGTCCCGCCGCGCCGCGTGCTGTCGATGAAGATGTCGCCCGCGCGCGTGGACGCGTTGAGCAGGCCGAGAACTTCGCCGAGCTGCAGCGGGCCGCCGTCCGAGCGCACCATCGCCGTGCCGGAAACGGAGCCGATCTGCACTTCGCCGGCGCCTGTCGTGACCGACGCATCGCCGCGCACCTGCGCGACCTTCACGTCGCCGACGGCGGTCGAGTAGGTGAATGGCCCTTTGACCGTTCCCTGCTGAAAGACGCGCGGCCCGCCAGCGGCCGACTGCGCCTGCGCAATCGAGCGCGGCGAGGGGCGCGGCGGCGCGGTCATCTCCGCGCGGCGCACTTTGATCGATTCCGTCGCCGTGGCGGCCGATCCGGCGGCGAGCAGATGGATGTTGCCCATGAGCGAGCTCGTCGAGATGGTCGGCCCGCCGGGCGCGTTCACGCTCCCGCGGAACGTCGCACCGAAAAACGTCCCGCGCGCCGGAAGGTTCGTGCGGATGTCGCCGGTCGCGCTCTCGGCCACCCAGCGAAAATCGGCGTTGCCTGCCACTGAAGCGGTCACGTGGCCGTTCAGCGTCGCAAGGACGACGTTCCCTCGCGGCTGCCCGGTCGAATAGATGATCGAGCCGTTGACGCTTTCCGCCACCACCGGCCCCGGCACGTTGACGAGCGTGATGCTGCCGTTGAAGTTCTTCACCCGCACGGTTCCGGTCACGTCGCTGATGCGAATGCGTCCCACTGCCGTCGAGAGCACGCGCACGCTCGAGTTGCGCGGAAGCCGCACGCTCCAGTGTGCCTCGGTGTTCCACGTCCGCTTCTGCATCGGCGCACCGATCGTCGTCCGCACCACGCGCGTCTTCGTGTCTTTGCCGATCGCGAGACCGCCGGTCTTCGTCGCCTCGTCCATCGCCTGCTGGTTCGGCGCGGTGATGATCGTGACGATGTACGCCTCGATCTCATCGACGTCGTCCGAGCCGGTCACCTGCACGTTCCCGATCGGGTTCTCGAGCACGAACGTGCCGCCCGGCTCGAGCGCAAATTTCTGCGTCGAGCGGATCGTCTTGCGCAGCAGCGACTGCGGCTGCTGCGCGAGCGCAGCGACGCCGGCCAGGGCTGCGAAGACTGCGATGAATGCGCGGAGTGTGATCATCGTCAGCGAGGAGTAATGCTGCTCAGCGCCTCCGCCGCTTTGACGCGGACATAGAGATTTTCGTCATCCTGAGCCGCTTTCGCGCGCAGGGTGTCGACCATCGCGGCATCGAGCTGCACGCCATTCCGAGCCATGTTTGCGAGCGCTTCGACCGCCTTGAGACGGACGGCCGGATTGGGGTCGCTCTTGAGCGCGTCGATCAGCGCATCGCGCGTCTGCGTCGAGACGGCCGTCGGCAGCGTGGTGAGCGTGTCGACGGCGCGAATGCGCACGCCTTCATGCGTGTCGTTGCGCAACACTTTCGCGAGCGCGTTCGCGATCTCCGGATCGGCATGCGCCGGATCGGAGTACGTACGCCGCACCCACTCCATCGCGCTCGAGCGCGGCGTCATCGATTCTTCGTTCTCCAGCATGTACGCCAGGAGGCGGACGATGCTCTTGTCTTTCGGATTTCCAGTGACGGTCCAGCGCGAGGTGACGTCGAACGAGACGCCGATCTCATCGTCGCTCGCATCGGCGTCGACGAACTGCACGTTCGCAATGTTGGGGCGTCCCTGAATCTCGGGGCTCAGCGCCTCCGCGTCGAGGACGCGCGTTTCCGCGAGCGACAACGTTTCGGGGAGACGGTTCGAGACGCGCGAGATCGGAGTGACGGCGTCGATCCTCGCGGTCTGCGGCGCAATGCGCTCCGCGTTGCGGTCGCCGGCAAAATAGGCGCCGCCCACCAGCGCCGCCACCGCCGCCGCCTGCGCAACCCACTTGAACGCGGGACGGCGGGTGAACGGAATGACGTTGTCTGCCGGCTTCTCGGCGAGCCCCGCCTTCTGGAGGAACTGCTGTTTCACACGAGCGGGCACTTCGACCTCGGGGAGGTCGGTCAGCATCGCCCACGTCTCCTTGAAGAAGGACCACTCCTCGCCGCAAACCTCGCAGCTCTCGATGTGCTGATGCGACAGCTCGCGCCGCACCGGGTCGAGCGACTCGGTCAGCAGGAGCGGCATGCTCTCTTTCATTGCACTACATTCAGACATCGGTCTCCTCCGCTCGCATCGCCGGTGAGCGCTTTCTTCAGCGTCTCCATCGCCCGGAAGACACGCGTTTTCACGGCACCTTCCGAACAACCGGCGATCTGTGCGATCTCCGCGTATGACAACCCCTGATACCGCGACAGCAGAATGGCTTCGCGCTGCTCGGGAGTGAGCATGTCGAGTGCGCGGCGGACGCGCTGCTCGTTCTCCCGTTGCTCCAGTTTCCGGTCGGGCGCGTTTTCCATCGGCGAAGCGAGCGTGAGGAGTACGTCCTCCGACTCCTTCGTCTTGTTGTCCGCCTTTCTCAGGTAATCGCGGCACCAGTTCGCCGTGATCGAGAAGAGCCAGGTGGACAGTTTTGCGTCCCCGTTGAACTGATTTGCGTGCTTCAGCATCTTGACAAAGACTTCCTGCGTGGCGTCCTCCGCCGCTTCGGCATTCCTCAGAAACCGGAACGCGAAGTTGTAGATCCTGCCGCTGTAGCGGTCGTAGATCTCGGACGCCGGGGAGTAGTCGCCGCCTTGAACGATTCGCATCAGTTCCTGATCGTTCAGGTGCTTCATTCCCCCGCCTTCTGTGCCTTTGGACGTGGGCATGGCTGGAAAGTTACGGGCTCTTACGCGACGGCCGGAACAAGGGTCGCCGGCACTTCATTCGGAAGCGGCTGAGTCTGGTCGAGCTGCACCACGATCAGCGCAAAAAGGTTCAGCATCAGGTAGAACACTTCGGTGTCTCCGAAGTTGAACTCGAAGAGCCCCGCGACGCCGAGGCTGATCGCGACGGCCACGCCCGCTTCCGCCCACGCACGCTGAGGACCGCGCCACCCGCGCACGCATTCACGGAGAAACAGGATCATCAGCAGCAGATACGCACCCAGCCCGAGAATGCCGCGCTCGGCCCAGAGCTGCACGAGGTTGTTGTGCAGGTGCGGCGGCCGCGCGCGCGGCGCGTCGTGCTTGCGGTAAATCGAGTAGATCTCCTTCACGTTCGCCGGGCCGACGCCGAGGACCGGAAAGTCTTTGATCATCTCGACGCCCGCCTCGAGCATCCGGATGCGGTCGAAGTTCGACTCCTGCTGCGTATCGAACGCGGAGACGATGCGCGCGAACAGCGACATCGGCATGAACGTCAGGAACAACAGGAAAAGCGGCAGTGCATAAAAGAAGAGACGCGCACGCGTGACGACCACCACGACGAACGCCGCCGCCAGCCAGCCGAGCCACACGCTGCGGGTGAACGTCAGGAGCAGCGTGACCGATCCGAGACTCCCCGCCACGAGCTGCCACCACTTTCGCTGATGCCACCAGAGAAAGAGAAAGATGAGCGACAACGGCATGAGCATGCCGGAGTAGGTCATGACGTGCGTCGAGGGGCCGTCGATGCGGCTCTCGAGCTCGCGGCGGTCGAGAAAGACGAACTCGATGAGCCCCCAGGCGGAGATGTAGCTGACGAAGATCGCGTGCGCCCAGGTGGCACGCTCGCGCAGACGCGGCACTTCACGGAACAGGATCACCGCGCAGGGGAAGATCAGCATCTTGAACCAGAGCATCCCCTCGCCCCACACATGCAGGCGGCGCGGCGAGCTGAGCGCGGAGACGGTCGAGACGACGCCGTACAGCGCGAGCGGAAAGTAGAGGATGTGCCACGAGAACCGCGCCTCGCCGCGAGCCATCGCCCAGCCGAGCGTGAAGATCGCGAAGAACGCCCCGAGCTCGACGGTCGCGATCTTTCCCTGAAAGATGAGGTGGAGAAAGTAGAGAACTGCGGAGCTGGTGACGAGCGCGGACCGGTGCGCGATGAACGAGGAAAACTTCACTGATTGCAGTCTATCGCGCGCGCGGGCGAGAGATCTCTCGCAACGCGAGGCGGCGCGCTCAGCGGCGCAACTTCATTCCTCGAATGCTTCTTCGACCAGCATCACCGGGATCTGGCTGACGATCGGATAGATGCGGCGGCACTTCACGCATTGCAATCCCTGCTCGACGACCGGCTCTTCGCCGCGAAACTTGTCGCGGAACTTGTCGCGTACGGCCGCCCGGCGCGCTTCGGCAAGCGGAACGAGCTTCACCTCCTGCTTGCAGATCGGGCAGGCTAGAATCTCGAGCAGTTCGGCGTCGACGGACATGGCGGCGGACTATAGCAAAAGTTGGAAATGAGAATTCTGCACCTCGCGGCGGGGAACCGCTGGACCGGCGCCGCGGCGCCCGCATTCGCCGAGGTCGAGGCGCTCCGCGCCGCCGGCATCGACGCGCATTACGCATACGTCGGCGGCTACAAGCTGGAGGCGAAACTCGGCCACCACGATTTTGCCCACCCGCTGATCGAAAAAGCGCAGAACCCGCTGGCGTTCAAACGGACCCTCAATGCGCTCGATCGCGCGATCCGTCACCACGGCTTCGACGTGCTGCATGCGCATCTGACCTACGACCACTGGCTGGCTCGCATCGCGGCGCGCGATTTCCCTCGATTGCGCATCGCCCGGACGTTCCACGCGCGGCGCGTGCTGCGCACCGATCTCTTCACTGCGTCGCTGGTGAAACGGACGCCGCTGCTGTTCGTGATCAACGAGGCGTTCGCAGACGCACCCGCATTGCGCGGACGCCACGCGGTCTTCACGCCGCCGCCGGTCGACCACCGGCAGTTCTCGCCGCATGGCGAGCACGCGCGGGCGCTCTATCGCTTCGATCGCAAGGTCGTCACGATCATCGGCAAAGTCGCGCCTGGACGCGGGTTC
>DASVUA010000506.1:0-5581 GCA_036387295.1 Thermoanaerobaculia bacterium
TCAATAGCGCCTATCGCGAAGAAGATCGCGGCTGGGTCTACGAAGGTCCGTCCGGCGACGAGCACGCATTCTCCAGCCACCTCATGGATGGCGGAAACAATGAGAATGCGACGGTGCAACATACCGATGGTCCAACCCGGCTGCGGATGCGCGTCGTTTCGGACACCGGTTCGACCACGGCTCGCCTGGTCGATTTCCCGGACGGACAGGTTCACCGATTCGAGTTCGAGCGCAATGCGTGGCGGCTGAAGTCGATCTCCGATCCGTTCGAAACGCTGCTCTCGTTCGGCTACACCTATCTCGCCAATGTCTCCGGCGCTCCGAACGATCGGGTGGCGACGATGACCGTCACCGACGCGCGAGCGCGGCAGCACACCGTGGCGTTCGTGTACATGAGCGAGCTCCGCGACTCCATCGACCGCGGCATGGTCGTGAAAACGGTCGATCTCGCCGGCTTCGGCGGAACCGCGCGATACACGCTCAACTACGCCACGAAGCAGGTCGCGTTCAGCGTCTATCACGACATCCCTTCTACACAACCGGGCGCTCCTTCGGGCACGACGACACCGCTGCCGCTGCTCCAGAGCATTGCGCTTCCCGATCAAACCACCTACACCTTCGCCTACAACGAAACTCATGATGCAGTCGGCTGGTCTCAGGGTCTCATCCGAACCGTGACTTTGCCGACCCGCGGCATCATCGAGTACTCGTACGCCCTTTACTCGCTTCCCTCTCAGGACCCGTGCGATCAAACCGGGCCTCGGAACTCGTCGCCTGGCGTCCGGGTCCGCAAATTGGGCGGGAATAGTTGGATCTACAAACAGACTCAGGCGCCCGACGCCGCGATGACCCCCACTCACACAAACCAGCGCTACGACTGCGACGGCGATCCCTTGAACGTCGAACGGATCGCACCGGTGTGGCCGCGGCGATGGGTCCGGACGAGCATCATCAGTCCGGCGGACCCGGCGAACAAGCACACGAGGACCGATCACTACTTCAACGTGTTCGCAGCGTTCACGCACGATCTGACGGGTAACGCGTTCCCGGGCGGCGGCGACTACGGTCACGCAACCACCGCGACATGGCCCGGGCTCGACGAAGCCCGCAAGGCGCCGCTCGACAATGAAACGGCCGTAGAGACGGACGCCAGCCACGCGACGGGCGACGAACAGGTCTTTCTTTCGGAACAGGTCTGGAGCAACTGCACGGCCACCGGTGATTGCACGAACGGCGCATTGCAGCGCTCGTCGTACCGGCAGTTTGCCGACGTCGTGGAAGGATTCGTTGCGCGATCGACGCTCGTTCGAGACCGGACGCTCTTTCACGACGACTCCGGCTGCGGCGACGTCACCTGCGAGGTGACCACCAGCAATTCCGATTACGACGGTGCCGGACATTTCCGCCAGACCGATCTCACCAGCAATTTCCCGGGGACCGCCTCCAGCACCAATCGCACCGAATACCGCAAGTGGACGGCCGCCGATCTGCAGACGACCAGCAGTTGGTTTCTGAACACATTCACCGCCAGGAGCCGCACCATCGGCCTCGAGGCGAGCCGCACGCATTACTGTTTCGATTCGTCCGGACGGATCACCCGCACGCGCGTCCTCGCGGGCGATGCGCGCTCGGCAAAGGATCTCCTCACAACGTTCACCTATGCCGGCGCCAACGTGACCGACGAGAAGAGCTACGGCGGCGACGCGCAGGCGATCGACACCGCCGACGTTCCCCTGTGCAGCATGACCCTCCCCACCTCGGCGCCGCAGTACTGGAACAAATACAGCTGGACCGGCGGCAACGGCGTGCTGCGTACGGCGCATTATGCGAACGTCACGACAGGCGCGCTGTTAGCGTTCGCCTCGCTCGACTACACCAGCGATTCCACCGGCCTCGTCACCGCCAGCAGGACACCCGACACACTCGCCACCACGTACGCCTACAAGCCCTGGGGCACCCTCGAATCGGTGACGCCACCCGGCGAAGACGCCACGACGTACGTCTACACACCGGCCACCGCCACGGCCAACGCGAAGGTGACGGCGACGACAACATCGGGGACGGTGGCCGATGACATCGTGACGATCTACGAATACGACTCCCTTGGGCGTCAGGTGCGGACGTCGCGAACCTTGCCCGGCGCCGGCTGCTCCGAGCAAGCCCTCACCTACGACGCCCTCGGCCGCAAGCGGAGCGAATCGATCTGGAAAGCCTGCGGCACGTCAGGCGGCACGACGACGTTCAGCTACGACGCGTTCGGCCGGGTGACCTCGGTCACCACGCCGGACAGCAAGACGTCCACCGTTGGGTACCTCGGGAGCCGCGTCATCACCCGCTCCTCGGAGGTCGGCAGCGCCACCGTCAGCACGAGTGAGGAGTACGATGTCTTCGGACGCCTTGCGAGCGTGACCGAAAACGCCGGAACACCCGAACAGAGCGTGACGACGACGTACACGTACGACGTGGGCGACCGCCTCACCAGCGTCAACATGCCCGGCGAGAACGGCACACAGCAGCGCGCCTTCACCTACGACAACCGCGGCTTCCTGCTCTCGGAAAAGCATCCGGAGCTCGGACTCAACGGCAACGGCACGACCACCTACAGCAATTACGACGCGCGTGGACACGCCCGGCGAAAGAGCACCGGCACCTTCGACGTGACGATGATCTACGACGCGGCCGAACGTCTGACATCGCTCAAGGAGACGAACAGTCAGCGCGAGCTGAAGACGTTCGTCTACGACTCCTTCGGGCAATGCACCACTCCCGTTTGCCTCGGCAAACTCGTCGCGGCCGCGCGCTATCACTACGACGGCGACCTCGGCGATCCGGCAACGACGCAACTCGCGGTCACGGAGAGCTACGGCTATGACGCGGCAACAGGACGCCCGGTCAGGCGCGACCGCACGGTCGGATCGATCAGCGGCCGCTTCACCGGCGCCTCGTTCTTCCACACACAGACCTACGACTCGCGTGGCAATGCGCTGACGACGTCGTATCCCTGCGCCAGCATCGACGGCGGATGCGACTTTGCGCAGCGGCAGTTCTCGGTCACCAACGCCTATACGAAGGGGCTCCTCACCTCCGTCGGCACCTACGCGAGCGCGATCTCCTATCAGCCTTCCGGCATCATCAGCAGCGTCACGCACGGCAGCGGAACCGCGGCCACCACAGAGAGCTGGACTGCGGATCCGAACAAGCTGCCCCGTCCGCGGAAGATCACGCTGACCAACAATGCGGGCACAGTGCTCTGGACCACCGGCGACTACACCTACGACGGCAGCGGCAACGTGACCGGCATCGGCAACGCGACGTACGGCTATGACGCCTTCAGTCGTCTCTCCACGATCACGACCACAGCCGGCGCGGCCTACACGGCAGAATCGCGCTCGTACGACAACTTCGGCAATTACCTGTTCTCGTCCTATAAATACTGCACGGCAAACCCGGACGGCACGCGCGGTCCTTGTGCCCAAACCGCCACGCAGCCGCGCCCCGTCGCCGGCACGACCAACCGCTATGCCGACCTCACTTACGACACCGCCGGCAATGTGACCAGGGATGACCAGACGCCGGACGCACCGCGCCGCTACGCGTACGACGCGACCGGCATGATGACCAGCTACAAGCGCGACGAGATCGATTTCCGCTATCTTTACACGCCCGACGACGAGCGCATCGCCGCCGTTCAGCGCATCACCGGCAGCGACGGCATCATTCGAAATAAGACGACGTTCACGCTTCGCAATTTCAATAACCAGCTCCTCAGCGTCTTCACCATGAACACCGGCAGTAGCACACTGCAGTGGAAAGAAGACGAGATCTGGCGCGGCAGCGCCCTCCTCGCCCGCCGCACCCCGAGCGCCGTCACGCATTATGCCCTGGACCACCTCGGTTCCCCCCGCGCCATCACCAACTCCTCCGGCGCCCTCGTCGGCACCCAGGAATTCACCCCCTTCGGCACCGGCGGCACCAGCAACAGCGGCGCCCTCCAGTTCACCGCCCACGAACGCGACGCCGCCAACCTCCTCAACGGTACCGAAAGCATGCCCGACTACATGCACGCGCGGTATTACGACGTGGATGGGGGGCGCTTTTTGTCGGTCGATCCGGCTGGTTACAATCCCAAGCGACCTCAGTCGTGGAATCGCTACGCGTATGTGATGAATAACCCTGTCAACAACAGCGATCCCGATGGTCGAGAGACGAACCCTGTGACTGGAAAGTCATACATTCGTGATGACCAGATCTTGAACAGTGCGCGGAACCCGGATAAGGGTCATTGGGGCAACACTCGGACGGAGCGTGACGGAACAACCCCAAAATGGCATGGAGGTAACGATCTCGCTGCACCCAAGGGCACTCCTATCTTCGCTCCGGTCAGCGGAACAGTTGTGCAAAGCGGCTATGACGCGCAGTACGGCGGCGGCTGGGTTCTACGAATTAGACGCGCGACGAAAGAGGACGGGAAAACAGTTTACATACACATGTCGCACCTCAACGCTCAGCCTAACGTACAGGTGGGCGACACGGTCGTAGAAGGTCAACCGAACGTTGCTCAGGTTGGAAACTCCGGCAACGCAAAGGATGAGCCCCCGCACGTCCATACTTCAGTGATGGTGGGAGGAACTAAGCGCGAGCACCAACGCGACCCGCAGCAGTGGTTCCGCGACCATCCATCCAATGCCAAATCTGAGAAGTCGGAGGCGCCATGCGAACCAAACAGCCAGTGTTGACGATTCGGAAGATGAGCGTGTGTATCGCTCTGACCACCGTTCTTCTTTCCTGCGCAACAGTAGCGGGTGATCGGAAGATCTCCGTGGACGCGGTGAGTGAGATCCATGTGTCGGGCGACGGACGGAAGATCGCACTGGTCAGCAGATATCCAGATGGCGCGGTTGTCGACGTCATCGCGCGGGGAACCAGTGGCGCAAAACCGATACTCGCGATTTCGGAAGCATTCCTAAGCAAACGTCTCGAGGACGCGCGAATCTCGTCTGTTGAATGGTCGGCAAGCGGAAGATGGTTGAAGATCGAAGTCAGTGACGGCGATGTCGATCAGTCCGTTTTCGTGATTGACGTCACCGCAGGAATCGACACTCTCCAAGAAATCAGGGCGGCGGGACGTCCGGTGACATCGGGCTCGTGGTCGCGCTCTGGTGACCAACTTTACGTTGCGACGAGTTTAGAAGATGGCGACGTTAGCGAGGCCGACGGCATATACGTGGTGTACCTAGCGGAGGGCCGGGTCCGGCAGCTGATAAGGGGTGTCGCCGTGTCGGCGCGGCTAGCTGTAGCGGACGAGCGGATCATTACGAAGATTCAACACGTCGACGACGACGTTGTTCGGCATGTTCTTGTCACGATTGACCTGCTCACCGGAAAGTTGCGGCGTTTGCTGCCGGAATCAGAACGCCGGCCGAGCGGAGCGACCCGCTGAACGCCGCGTGCATCACTCCATTGCCTTGGTTATGCATCGGCAGGGCGGTAATTGACGCCACCTACGACGGCAGCGGCAATGTGACGGGCATCGGCAACGCGACGTACCGCCCACCGGAAGCGGCGGCCCAGCCGCTACTGC
>DASVUA010000507.1:0-5175 GCA_036387295.1 Thermoanaerobaculia bacterium
CAAAAGCCCGCCGCTCCACCCAACAAGGCGCGCGTTCGACGCAAACGATTCCGCGTGGCGCGCGGCTCGATGCAGGTCCTTCGCGATTTGCGCACCCTTCGTTTGGTAGAGCGGCGGCCTTTAGGCCGCCGAGCATTGAACGGCGGGCTAAAGCCCGCCGCTCCACTCGACGACGCCAACCGCCTCTAGAACACGTACTTTGGGCTCGCGTGCACTGCGGTCAGGGCGTCGTTCAGCGCGGCGCCGGGTTGGACGCGGAAGTGGTGGTTTACTTTCAGGCGGAGCTGGGGTTGGCCGGTCGAGGCGGCGAGCTCGGCGGGGAGGTCGGTGATCGTGACGGTCACGGGGATTTCGCCGGCGTGCTCTTCGACGATTTCACGGATCTTCTTTACCGCGTCATCGCTCATGCGCGTGTACGGCACTTCGAGCGCGATCTCTTTCACCTTCTTGTCCCGGATGCCTTCGAGTTGCACGATCTCGAGCGCGGAGAGCTCGGGCGTCACGGGCGACTCGTGAAAAGCCGCCGCGTGTGCGGCGAAGTTCGTCGGCGCCGCGGACGGTTCGTCGCCGAGCGATTCGACGGCGGCGTTGAATGCGTCGAGATCGTCATCGAGCGAAGCGGCGACGTTCACCGGCGCGGGAGCGGCCGGCATTGCGCCGAACAGCGCAAAGTTCGCCTTGTCCACGTCGGCGCCGTATTTCTCGCGCTCGATCTCTTTCGGATCGCGATCGTCTTCCGCATCGTCCATGCGCAGTTCATACGCCGAAATCCGTGCGCCGCGCGACTCCGGATGGCCGCCGTATTCGTCGTCGATGTGCTGCGCCGATTGTTCCGCGGACTGCAACGACGCCGAGCGGCCGGCCTGCTGCCCGCCGGTGTCTTTCACCATCGCCGTCACCAGCACCGCCACGCCGTTGTCGAGCCAGCGCATGTACTTCGAATAGAGGTCGGAAAAGCAGACCACTTCGACCGAGCCGGCCTGATCGTCGAGGAAGAACTTGGCCATCATCTTCCCCTCGTTCGGCCCCTTCTTGATCTTCGACTTTTTCATCTGCGAGACGATGCCGCCGATGTTCACCTGCTGATCGACGAACTTGTACAGCGTCTCGGTGTTCGCACTCGCAAAGAGCCGCAGCTCTTCGTTGTATTTGTTCAGCGGATGTCCGGTGATGTAGAAGCCGAGCGTTTCCTTTTCGTAGCGCAGCCGCTCGTCTTCCGGCCATTCCGGCGCTTTGATGGCGGGCTGATTCGACGCACTGCTCTGCTTCGGCGCCGCGGCCGCGAACATGCCGAAGAGCGAGTTCTGACCGCGCTCTTTCTCTTCTTTTCCGCGCTGCGCCGAGTCGGCGGTCGAGTCGAGTTGCTCGAAGAGAGCGCGCCGCGAGGTGCCGAGGAAATCGAACGAGCCCGACTTCACCAGCGCTTCGAGCACTTTCTTGTTGCACGCGCGCAGATCGACTTCTTCGCAAAACCCGAGGAGCGAGGTGAAGCGGCCGATCTTCTGCCGCGCGATCAGCACCGACTCGACCGCGCTGTCGCCGACGCCCTTCACCGCGCCGAGTCCGAAGCGGATGTTCGGGCCGACGACCGTGAAGTACATGTTGGATTCATTGACGTCGGGCGGCATGACGTCGATGCCCATCTGCTTCGCCTCGCCGATGAACTTCACGACCGCATCGGTGCGATCCATTTCCGACGACATCAGCGCGGCCATGAAGTGCCGCGGGTAATGCACCTTCAGCCACGCCGTCTGATACGCGACGAGCGCGTAGGCGACGGAGTGCGATTTGTTGAAGCCGTAGCGTGCGAACGGCTCGATGTAGTCGAAGATCTCGTTCGCTTTCTTCTTGTCGTAGCCGTTGCCGACCGCCCCTTCGACGAACTTGCCGCGCTCGGCCGCCATGACCGCCGCGTCTTTCTTGCCCATCGCTTTGCGGAGCAGGTCGGCCTGTCCGAGGGAGTAGTTCGCGACGCGCTGCGCGATCTGCATGACCTGCTCCTGGTAGACGATGATTCCGTACGTCTCCTCGAGCAGCTCTTTCATCACCGGGACGAGATACTTCGGCTTCTGCGTGCCGCTCTTGCACTTTACGTAGACGTCGACCATGCCGGCGTCGAGCGCGCCGGGACGATAGAGGGCGTTGAGTGCGGCGAGATCTTCGAACTGGGTCGGGCGCGCTTTCCGGAGCAGGTCGACCATGCCGCCGGATTCGAACTGGAACACGCCTTTGGTGCGGCCTTCCTGGAACAGGCGGAAGACCTCAGGATCATCGAGCGGGATCGCGTCGATGTCGATGTCGACGCCGTCCACCGACTTGGCTGACTTGATCGCGTCGTCGATGACGGTCAGCGTGCGCAGGCCGAGGAAGTCCATCTTCACGAGGCCCATCTTCTCGACCACGCGCATGTCGAACTGCGTCACGATTTCATCGCGGTTCGTGCGATATAGCGGAACGTAATTCGTCACCGGCTCCGGCGTGATGACGACGCCGGCGGCGTGCATGCCGGCGTGGCGCGAGAGGCCTTCGAGGCGCTCGCCAATCTCGACGATCTTCCGCACTTCTTCGTCGTTCCTGATCGCCTCGGCGAGCTGCGGCGAGTCTTTCTTCGCGTCGGTCAGCGTGACGCCCGGACCGCCCGGAATCATCTTCGAGATCTTGTCGACGAATCCGTACTGATGCCCCATGACCCGGCCGACGTCGCGCACGACCGATTTTGCCGCCATCGTTCCGAACGTGATGATCTGCGCGACGTTCTCGCGGCCGTACAGATCGCGCACGTAATCGATCACTTCGCCACGGCGGTTCATGCAGAAGTCGAGATCGATGTCGGGCATCGAGATGCGCTCGGGATTGAGGAAGCGCTCGAACAGCAGGTCGTACTCGAGCGGATCGACGTTCGTGATCTCGAGCGCCCATGCCACGACCGATCCGGCCGCCGATCCGCGGCCCGGTCCGACCGGAATGCCGTTCTCTTTCGCGTGACGGATGAAGTCCCAAACCACGAGAAAGTAGCCGGGAAAACCCATCTTCTGGATGATCTCGATCTCGCGCTCGAGACGATCCCAGTACTCGCGCACCTCGTGCTTTTTCTGTTTCGTGGCGAAGAGGCCGGCCACCGCCTTGAGGCGCTTGTCGAGCCCTTTCCGCGAGACGTCGGCAAAGTACGTGTCGATCGTGAACGCGGCCGGCACCGGAAACTTCGGGAGGTGATGCCCTTTGACGTCGAGCGAGAGGTTGATCCGCTCGGCGATCTTCACCGTGTTGTCCGCGGCCTCGGGGTAATCGGCGAATACGCGCCGCATTTCGTCCGGACCTTTGACGTAGAAGTCGTCGGAGTAGAACTTCATCCGCTTCTCGTCACCGAGCGTCTTGCCGGTGCCGATGCAGAGAAGGACTTCGTGGGCGAAGGCGTCGGACTTGTCGAGGTAGTGCGAGTCGTTCGTTCCTACCAGCTGTAGACCGACCTCGCGACCCAGCTGCGCCATCATCGGGACGATCTTCTGCTGATCGGGGATGCCGTGATCCTGGATCTCGAGGAAGAAATTGTCAGGCCCGAGGATCTCGCGGTACGCGAGCGCGGCATCCTTCGCTTTCTGGAAATTGCCGCCCGCCAGCGACTGCGAAACCTCCCCTTTCAGGCAGGACGAGAGGACGATCAATCCTTCCCGATGTTCGCGCAGCAGTTCCTTGTCGATACGCGGCTTGTAATAGAAGCCCTCGGTGTATCCGGCGCTGACGAGCTTGACGAGGTTTTTGTAGCCGATGTCGTTCTGCGCCAGCACGATGAGGTGATTGTTCGCACCCGCGTCGGCCTGCCCGTCTTCGACCCCTGCCTTGTCGTGACGTGAGCCGTATGCGACGTACATCTCGCATCCGATGATCGGCTTCACGCCCTCTTTTTTCATGGCGTTGTAGAACTCGACCGCGCCGAACATGTTGCCGTGGTCGGTGATCGCGCAGGCAGGCATCCCGAGCTGCGCGACCCGCTTGGCCAGCGCTTCCGGACGCGTCGCGCCGTCGAGGAGTGAGTATTCGGTGTGTTGATGGAGATGAACGAAGGACATAAGGGGCGGTGGCCATTCTACCAAGCGAACGTACGCTACCGCCGTCGATCGCCCGCTCGGCTCGCTGTCGACGCGCGGCCGCGCTAGCGCCGCACGATCGAGTTGCGCACCAGCCAGCGTCCGTCGAAGCGGGCGGGGACGCCGAGGCCGTTGCGGTCGGCGTGGATGTGCAGATGCGGTTCGGTCGTGTTGCCGGAGTTGCCGACTCTGGCGAGGATCGCTCCGGCGGCGACGGTGGTGTTCGGGCGGGCGGTGACGCTCCCCTTCTGCAGATGCGCGAGGGTGACGTTTGCGTCGCCGCAGCGGACGATCACATGGTTTCCCTCTTTGCGCTTCTCGTCGCGAATTCCGGGGGCGTTGTCGGGGAGACCGTCGACGGCGGCGACGACGGTGCCGTCGCAGGGGCTGAGGACGTTCGCGCCGAAGACGGCGTAGCGATTCAGCTCGCGCGGCGACAGCCCGCTGGCACGAGTGCCGAACGAGTTGAGCTTCATGATGTCGACTCCGAAGCGCTGCGCCTTGTCGTAACCGTGCATGTTGGCCGCGGTGTCGCTGCCGCCGTGCGCGACGAGATACGCGCCGTTGGAGAGAGGGAAACGGAGCTCGATCGCACCGGGAGGAACGGCGTGCGCGCGCAGCACGCCGAGGGCCACGCCGCCGAAGAAGAGGCCGATCATCACCTTCACGAAGTGGCGGATCGGTGAGACCTCGAGCGCGTCAGGGCGTTCCGGACGGCGTACGGACATGACGAGCGCGATCACGAACAGCAGCGCGATCACGAAGCGCAGCGGCACTCCGAACCAACCCCACGGCGCCGCCAGCACACCAAAACCCACCACGCCGGCCGAGAGAATGAAGGTGGTGATCCAGCCGGCGATCGGCCGCCGCGGGCGCCGCCAGAGCAGCGCGATCGTCACCAGCGGCAAGAGGATCGACGAAAGAAAGAGAGGCCAGACACTCATCGGGCCGCGGATTGTCGCACGCGCCGCGACGACCGGGCGTGCGACGGTTGCGGCGGTCTGCTTCGAACAGGCAGTCGCCGCGCGACTGCCTGTTCGAGTGAGATGCCGTTAGTTCGCGGTGACGGTCGCGGTGTTGCTGTTGACCG
>DASVUA010000508.1:0-4082 GCA_036387295.1 Thermoanaerobaculia bacterium
GTGTAGTGCGATTCGTTCGTTCGTTGGAGGTGTCAGAAGCGAGTGAGGTGGACCTCGACGGCGCGGACACCGTCGATGTTGCGAAGGACCTGCATTGCGACGTCCTTCTGCAGCTCGTGTTTCACTTCACCGGCGACCCGGAGGGTTCCCTGCTCCGAGCTCACGCGGAACTTGCAGCCGTCGAGCGAGCGATGCACGGTGAGCATCACTTCGGCGGCGCGGGCGATTTCCACGTCGCGGTTTTCGACGATCTGCACGAGGTTGGCGACGCGCTCGTAGCCGAGCGACTGAGCGACCTTGCCGACTTCTTCGGCCTGGGTCTTGTCGGTCGCACGGCCGCGGATGATCACGATCCCGGCAATCTCATAGACCTGCAGGCGGTCGAGCGACGCGCCGGCATTGATGAACTGAGGAGTGAGGTCGTTCGACTGCGGGACATCGGCCGTGGCAACGGGGCTGAGGGCGAGGATGAGTGCTGCGATGGCGACGGCTTTGGTGATCGTGCGCATCATGTTATTTGCTATCTCCTGCCGTGGCTTATAGCAGTCGTCGTGCCACTTTCTTGATTTCGTAAGAAGAATGACTTACGGCAGGCGGGCAGCAATTTTTGCTTCGAGACGAACGACCGCGGTCTCGTCCTCATAGGGCTCAGCCTGCGTGTGGTGCAGGTAAACGCGGTACAGCAGCGTCACCGCCAGCGCGAGCACGAGGAAAAATCCAAATAACGCAAAAATCCGGCGAGTCACGGCGGATTCGGCAGCAACGGGTGTGCCTGTGTGGGTGGCGTGGACGGTTGCCGGTTGCTGGATGCCCGTGGCCCGTTGCCCGGGCTTGCTTGCGAGTTGCCAGGCGTTCCGCGGGCGGGAACCGCACTCCGTACCCGCCACATCTAGTCGACACGGACCGTGGCGTCCTGGCAACTCCGCCCGGGCAACGGTCAACGGGCAACGCCCAGACGGTCAACGGGCAACGCCCCGACACGCAACGCCCAGACGGTCAACGCCCAGACGGCCAACACCCAACCAGCAACCACCCCAACGCCACCATTACAATGCCGCCATGCCCCGCATCCATGTTCTCCCTTCCGATCTCGTCAATCAGATCGCGGCGGGAGAGGTCGTCGAGCGGCCGGCCTCGGTGGTCAAGGAGCTCGTCGAGAATGCGATCGATGCGGGGGCGACGATCATCGACGTCATTCTCGAGAACGGCGGGAAGAAGCTCATCGAGATCCGCGACAACGGTTGCGGGATGTCGGAGGACGACGCACGCCTCGCGATCGAGCGGCATGCGACATCGAAAATCCGCGATTTCGACGACCTGACGCGGGTCCGGACGCTCGGGTTTCGCGGCGAGGCGCTTCCATCCATCGCCTCGGTCTCCCGCTTCACGCTGACGAGCTCGGATAACGAGACCGGCGCAGCGATCGAGCTCGAATGCGATCCGCTCACCGGACGCCGCAGCGTGCGTCCTGCCGCGCGCGACCGCGGCACGACCATCTCGGTCCGCGAGCTGTTCGAGAACGTCCCGGCGCGCCGCAAGTTCCTCCGCAGCGCCGACGCCGAGTTTCGCGCGATCGTCACCATCGTCTCTTCGTATGCGCTCCCCCTCCCCTCGCGCGCGTTCCGCCTCGAGCACAACGGCCGAGTGCTGCTCGATCTCCCGCCGGCCGCGACCGGACGCGAGCGCGTGCTGCAGATCATCGGCAACGATTCCGCCGAGCACCTGGCCGACGTCGACGCGGAGATCGGCGTCACTCGCGCCAGCGGCTACGTCACGCAAGGCCTCCGGTTCGGCTCGAAGCGCAATCAGTTCTTCTTCGTCAACGGACGGCTGGTGAAGGATCGCGTCCTGACGCACGCCGCCAACCGCGCCTGCGACGCGTTCGATTTCGACGGCCATCCGGCCATCGTCCTCTTCCTCGACGTGCCGCCGGACATGGTCGACGTGAACGTCCATCCGGCCAAGACGGAAGTCCGTTTCCGCGATTCGTCGGAAGTGCACGTGGCGGTCGAGCAGGCCATCAAGCGCGCCCTCGGCGGAGCGGAAGAAGGGGCGGCGCTGATCCGCGAGGCGGCCGACTCGTATCCTCAGCCGCATCTCGTGCCCCAGCAGCTCTTCGCACCGCAGCGCTATGACGACGCGGGCGGCCCGAAGTGGAGCCCGTCCTTCACGCCGCTCTTTCAACGCGAAGCGATCGTGCAGCCGCCCGTCCTCGGTCAGCAGGAGCAGCAGCAGACAAGCGCGACGCTGATCGAAGAGGAACCGGCGCCGCAGCTCGGCGATCTCGCCGGCCGCGTGATCGGCCAATACCGGATGAGCTACATCATCGTCGACCTGCCTGGCGGGCTGCGACTCGTCGATCAGCACGCCGCGCACGAGCGCGTGCTGTACGACCGCTACCTCGCGCGCGTCGAAGCGCGCGCGCCGGTCTCGCAACAGTTGCTCGCGCCGATGCTCTATGAAGCAGGGGCCGCCGAATGCGCGGCGCTCGAGTCGCATCTCGACGAGCTGCGCGGCGTCGGCTTCGACATCGAGCGCTTCTCCGGCAACGCCTTCGCGATCTCCGCCGTCCCGCCGGAGCTGCTGCGCAACGACGTCAACACGTTCCTCGCGAAGCTCATCGACGCGTCACTCGAAGAAAAGGCGTCGCACGTGACGCACGTTCGCGAGCGCATTACGGCGTCTCTCGCCTGCCAGGCGGCCATCAAGGTGCATCGTCCGCTCGGCGGAGGTGAGATGGCGCGTCTCGTCGGCGAGCTGCTGCAGTCATCGAACCCGTTCGCCTGCCCGCACGGACGCCCGATCATCGTCGACATCAAACACATCGACATCGAGCGGCACTTTCACAGGAAGTAGCCCGTGCGCTTCCTCGCCTCACTCTTCAAGCCGCGCACGATTCCGGTCGCGAAACTCGGCTCCCTCGGCGAGCGGCGCGCGGCCTGGTTCTACCGCGTCCGCGGCTATTCGATTCTCGAGCGCAACGTGCGGCTCGCCGCCGGCGAGATCGACCTCGTCGTGCGGCGCGGCGGCACGATCGTCATCGCCGAGGTGAAGACGCGGCAGAGTCAATTCGCGGGAGAAGGGCATGAAGCGGTCGACCGGAAAAAGCGCGAACGGATGATCCGCCTCGGCGATCAGTACGCCGCGCGCCATCCCGACGCGCAGCTTCGCTACGACATTCTTTCGATCCGCTGGACCGGCCGCCGCTTCGCCGTCACGCACTACCCCGACGCGTTCCGTCCGGTGGCCGATGCGCGCTCGTCGTGGCGCTGGCGCGCGTAACATGCAGCCCGTGCGTCTCTCGCTTCGTGACGTCGCCCGCCTTGCGCGCGTTGCGCTCGTCATCACCGCCGTCTGGCTGTGCGTCGGGATGTTCTTCACATGGCAGCACCGCACGCTGAACCCGGCGCTCAACACGCCGGAGGATCTCGAGCAGCGAGTCGTCGGCATGACCGCGGCGATGTTCGCCTGGGCGCTGTTCACGCCGCTCGTGGTGTGGGTGAGCGACCGCCTGCCGTTGCGCAAGCCGGGGCTGCTGCGCAAGTCGGTGCTGATGACGCTGTTCGCCGCGGTCGTCGCGATCGCGCGGGCGATCATCGACGTCTCCGTTCCGCCGCTGCTCGAAGAATTCTCGATGACGTTCGACTACTGGACGTCCGTGTTCACGCTGTTTCACACGCACTTTCTCTTCGCGTTCGTCGTGATCGGCGTCGCGAACTTTCTGCGGCTCGAGCGTGAAGAAAAAGAGCGGCGCCACGCCAGCGCGCGACTGGAGTCGCAGCTGGCCGAGGCGCGCTTGCGGCAGCTCAGCGCCGACATGCATCCGCACTTTCTCTTCAACACGCTCAACGCCGTAGCCGCGCTGCTGCATCGCGACCCGAAGGCGGCAAAACAGATGCTCGGCAAACTGCGCGAGCTGCTGCAGGCCTCGGTGGCGAACGAAGCGGCGCGCGAAGTCCCGCTGCACGAGGAGCTCGCGTTTCTGGAGCGATACTTCGACATTCAGAAGATGCGTTTCGGGGAAAAGCTCACGAGCGCGATTCACCTCGCCGAGCCGCGGTTGAAGAACGCCGCGCTTCCGC
>DASVUA010000509.1:0-2009 GCA_036387295.1 Thermoanaerobaculia bacterium
CGCGAACTCAGACGGGGCGTGCGCGTGTGAACAGATCCACCACGATCTCCGGCATGCGGTGGCCGAGTTGGGCGCCGGTGAAGCGGCCCTCGCAGGTCATGCCGAGGCGGGCGACGACGCGTTTCGACGACTCGTTTTCGGGATCGATGATCGCGACGGCGCGAGGGCGTTCGAGCACGTCGAACACGTGCTGCATCGCCGCGCGGCCCGCTTCGGTCGCGTAACCGCGACCCCACAGATCGCGCGCAAGCCACCAGCCGATCTCGTAATCGTCGCCGAGGGGCTGCGTGCCGGCGACGCCGGCCAGGCGGCCGGTCGACTTCTCGACCAGCGCACCCATGCACACCCCGAAATCCGCGAGCTGCCGCGCCTGTCGCGCGAACAGCTCGTCGAGCTCTTCTTCGCTGTATGGCTTCCCCGCGTGCACGTACTTCATCACCTCGGGGTCATGGGTGATCGCCGCGAGAGCCGGACGGTCGTCCGGCTGCCACGGACGGATGATCAGACGCTCGGTCTCGAGCCTGAACACGTTACTTCTTCGCAGCGTCTTTCTTCGGTTTCTTCGTTTCTTTCTTGCGGGCGTTGTTGCCTTTGGCCATGACGTCCTCCGTTGAAGTTGTTGCGAATCATCCTAACGCACGCTCGTACCGCCCGCGAGGAGGAATGTCATCGCGGAACGGAGCCGTGCACCGGCGAAAATTCGCGGGTACCATCGCGCCCATGCGTCTCCGTTCGCACCTCTTCCCCCTGCTCTTCCCTCTGCTCCTCACGGCCGCCGCGTGCCGCACCGCGACCCCGGTCACGCAGCCCGGAACGACCACGATTCCGCTCGAAGAAATGCGCGCGCTCAGCGTGCGGCCCGACGTCGCACGCGCGCTCGAAGCCGTCGAGCGCGATCGCGAGGCGATCATCGCGCAGTGGCGCACGATCACCGAGATTCCGGCGCCTTCCGGGCAGGAAGCGAAACGCGCCGACGCGATCGAAACGCTGCTGCGCAACTACGGCCTCGAGAACGTTCATCGCGACGCGGCAGGCAACGTCATCGGCGTCCGCCGCGGCACAGGCGGAGGGAAACGTGTCGCGTTCGACGCGCATCTCGATACCGTCTTCGCGATGGAGACGAACGTCGCCACGCGCATCGAGAACGGCCGCATCTACGCGCCGGGCGTCGGCGACAACACGCGCAACGTCATCTCGCTCCTCGCGATGATCCGCGCCATGAACGAGGCGCAATTGCAGACGAAAGGCGATCTCACGTTCGTCTTCACCGTCGAGGAAGAAACATCGTTCAAAGGAGCCGATCGATTTCTGGCCGATCACGCGAAAGAGCTCGATCGCTACGTCGCGCTCGACGGCGGATTCAGCGGCTTCACGTACGGCGGCACCGGCATCTACTGGCATCGCTACCACATCATCGGACCGGGCGGCCACACGCGTTCCCGCACGCCGCCGTACTCGGCCACGCTCCCGCTCGCACGCGCGATCCAGCGTTTGTACGCGCTCGACATTCCGGAGACTTCCTGGTTCAACATCGGGATGATCGGCGGCGCCGACGTCTTCAACGCGAAGGCAGCGGATGCATGGCTGAGCGTCGACCTGCGCTCGACCGTCGCGGAAGAACTGCACCGGCTCGACGCGCAGATCCAGAGCATCGTCGCGGAAGAAGCGGCGCGCGCCGGCATGACCATGAAGCGAGACACGGTGTCGACGTCCGAGGTCGCGAACATGCCGGGACATCGCAACTCGGAGATGGTGCGCACCGCGGAAGCGGTGTTTCGCCTGTTCGGACACGATCCTTCCATCACGAACACCGCGTCGAATCACACCAGCGCCGCGATCCTCGCCGGCGTCCCGGCCATCGGCATGGGCACCACGCCGTGCGAAGGCTCGCACGCGCTCGAGGAAAGCTGCGAGATCGAGCCGATCTTCGCCGGCATCAAGCGGACGATCGTGCTCGCCGTGGCACTTTCAGAGTAGGTTCGAGGAGAGACATCGCATGGCGCCGAGAT
>DASVUA010000510.1:0-6028 GCA_036387295.1 Thermoanaerobaculia bacterium
ATCAACACGATGGTCGATCAGCTCAACTCGTTCGCAGCCGAGGTCACGCGCGTGGCGCGTGAAGTCGGTACGGAAGGCCGCCTCGGCGGTCAGGCGCAGGTCAAAGGCGTCAGCGGCACCTGGAAAGACCTCACGGACAACGTCAACATGATGGCGTCCAACCTCACCAACCAGGTGCGCAACATCGCGCAGGTCACGACCGCCGTTGCAAACGGCGACCTCTCGAAGAAGATCACCGTCGACGTCAAAGGGGAGATCCTCGAGCTGAAAGACACCATCAACACGATGGTCGATCAGCTCAACTCGTTCGCCTCGGAAGTCACGCGCGTCGCTCGTGAAGTCGGTACGGAAGGGAAGCTCGGCGGCCAGGCGCAGGTCAAAGGCGTCGCCGGTACGTGGAAAGACCTCACCGACAACGTCAACATGATGGCGTCGAACCTGACCTCGCAGGTGCGCGGCATTGCACGCGTCGTCACCGCGATCGCGAAAGGCAATCTGAAACAGAAGCTGGCCGTCGAAGCACGAGGCGAGATCGCGGAGCTGGGCGACACGATCAACGACATGATCGAAACGCTGGCCACGTTCGCCGACCAGGTGACGACGGTTGCGCGCGAGGTCGGTGTCGAAGGACGCCTCGGCGGTCAGGCCAACGTGCCGGGCGCCGCGGGCACGTGGCGCGATCTGACGGACAATGTCAATCAGCTCGCCGCGAATCTCACCACCCAGGTGCGCGCCATCGCCGACGTCGCCACCGCCGTGACCAAGGGTGATCTCACCCGCAACATCACGGTCGAAGCGCAGGGCGAGCTGGCCGCACTCAAAGGCAACATCAACGAGATGATCCGCAACCTGCGCGAGACCACCGCGCGCAACGCGGAGCAGGATTGGCTGAAGACGAACCTCGCCAAGTTCACGCGCATGATGCAGGGACAGAAGAACCTGCAGGCTGTGTCGCAGATGATCCTCTCGGAGCTCGCTCCGGTCGTCAACGCGGCGCACGGCGTGTTCTACACGATGGATCAGACGAACGGGAACGGGAACGTCGGCAGCGACGAAGCGCGTCTGAAGCTGACCGCCACGTATGCCTTCCGCGAGCGGAAGCATCTCAACAAAGAGTTCCGGATCGGCGAGTCGCTCATCGGCCAGGCGGCGTTCGAGAAGCAGCGCATCCTCATCACGAACGCGCCCGACGATTACATCCAGATCAACTCCGGCCTCGGCGAAGCGAAGCCGCTCAACATCATCGTCCTGCCGATCGTCTTCGAAGGCTCGGTGCTGGCGGTGATGGAGCTCGCGAGCTTCACGAAGTTCACCGAGACCTACCAGTCGCTGCTCGATCAGCTCACCGAATCGATCGGCGTCGTGCTCAACACCATTCAGGCGAACATGCGGACGGAAGAGCTCCTGACGCAGTCGCAGTCGCTCGCCGAAGAGCTGCAGGCGCAGCAGGAAGAGCTGACCGAGACCAACAAGCGTCTCGAGCAGCAGGCGAAATCGCTCCAGACCTCCGAAGAGCTGCTCCGCCAGCAGCAGGAAGAGCTGCAGCAGACCAACGAAGAGCTGGAAGAGAAAGCCCGCCTCCTCACCGCGCAGAACGAGGAAGTCGAGCAGAAGAATCGCGAGGTCGAACAGGCCAAGCGTCAGCTCGAAGAGAAGGCGAGACAGCTCGCCCTCACCTCGAAGTACAAATCGGAGTTCCTCGCCAACATGTCGCACGAGTTGCGCACCCCGCTCAACTCGCTGCTCATCCTGGCGAAGCTGCTTTCGGACAACCCGGAAGGCAACCTCACCGACAAGCAGGTCGACTTTGCGCGGACGATCCACGGCTCCGGCCAGGATCTGCTCACGCTCATCAACGACATCCTCGATCTGTCGAAGATCGAGAGCGGCATGATGACGGTCTCGCTGTCGGACGTTCCGTTCAAAGAGGTCGCCGATCTCTCCGAGCGGACGTTCCGTCAGGTGGCCAACGACAAAGGCATTTCGTTCAACATCGAGCTTTCACCGACGCTCCCGCGCACGATCCACACCGATCCGACGCGCGTGCAGCAGGTGCTCAAGAACCTTCTCGGAAATGCATTCAAGTTCACCGAGAAGGGGGGCGTCACGCTGAAGATGGACACGGCGACCTCGGGCTGGACGCAGGGTCACGACGTGCTCGATCGCGCCGCGGCGGTTATCTCGTTCAGCGTCACCGACACCGGCATCGGGATCCCCGAAGAGAAGCAGCGCATCATCTTCGAAGCGTTCCAGCAGGCCGACGCTTCGACGACGCGCAAGTTCGGCGGCACCGGTCTCGGATTGTCGATCAGCCGCGAGATCGCGCGACTGCTCGGCGGCGAGATTCGCGTCGAGAGCGAGCAGGGTGTCGGTTCCACGTTCACGCTCTTCCTTCCGCAGACGTACGTCGCAGCGATCGCGAAGCGCGACCGCCGCGAAGAGCGTCCGGCCGAAGGCGGCGGCCTGACGCAGTCGCCGATGCAGGCGCTCGTGCGTGAGACCCGTCCGGCGACCGACGCGCAGGACACCGAGCGTCACGACGAGCCGCAGAATCTGGTGGTCATCGAGGAGCAGGTGCCCGACGACCGCGACGACATCTCGCCGGGAGACCGTACGGTCCTCATCGTCGAAGACGACGTCACGTTCGCCAGCATCCTGCTCGACATGGCGCACGACAAGGGCTTCAAGGGCATCGTGGCGACGCGAGGCGAGACTGCATTGCAGCTCGCGCCGCGCTTCCGCCCCGACGCCATCACGCTCGACATCGCGCTGCCCGACATGGAAGGGTGGACCGTGCTCGATCGCCTCAAGCACGATCGCCTCACGCGCCACATTCCGGTGCACATCATTTCCGGCGACGACGAAACGGCGCGCGGCCTTCGCCTCGGTGCATTCGCACAGATGCAGAAGCCGGTGGCCAAGGAATCGCTGGATGACGCCTTCGCCAAGATCCGCGGCTTCCTCGAGCGGCAGAACAAGTCGCTCCTGGTGGTCGAGGACAACGAGCAGCAGCGCCAGGCCATCATCGAGTTGATCGGTGAAGGAGACGTCGAGATCACCGGCGTCGGCACCGGCGAGGAGGCTCTGGCCATTCTTCGCGAGCGCCGCTTCGACTGTATGGTTCTCGATCTCGGGCTGCCCGACATGAGCGGCTTCGACTTCCTGAACCGGATGAAGAACGAGCTGCAGGTGACGGATGTCCCGGTCGTCGTCTACACCGGCCGCGATCTGTCGCGGAAGGAAGAAGCCGATCTCAAGCGGATGGCCGACGCGATCATCGTGAAAGACGTCCGCTCGCCTGATCGCCTGCTCGACGAGACCGCGCTGTTCCTGCATCGCGTCGAAGAAAACCTGCCGGAGCAGAAGCGGAAGATGCTCGAGCAACTGCACGAGTCGGATCCCGTGCTGGCAGGGAAGAAGGCGCTCATCGTCGATGACGACATGCGCAACATCTACGCGCTGACGTCGCTCCTCGAGCGCCACAAGATGAAGGTGCTGTACGCGGAGAGCGGTGCCGAAGGCATCGACATCCTGCGGAGCACGCCGGACCTCGACGTGGTGCTGATGGACGTCATGATGCCGGAGATGGACGGGTACGAAGCGATGCGGCGCATCCGCTCCATCGACGAGTACAAAAACCTCCCGATGATCGCCCTCACCGCGAAAGCGATGAAAGGCGATCGCGAGAAGTGCATGGAAGCCGGCGCGAGCGACTACATCACCAAGCCGATCGACGCCCAGCAGCTCGTTTCACTGCTGCGAGTCTGGTTGTACCGATAGTGTGTTGACTTCGTCCGCGCACGCGAAAGCGCGCGCGGACGAAGGGCTTTTGGCGCTGGGCGTCCGGGGTGTTTCGCACGTTGCACGGTTCGTCGGTAGCGTGAGGCGGGATCCCCCAAACGCCCAACGCCCAAAGCCCGCGCCGCAGGCGCAACTCCCTCCCGCAGGGCGCGGCAATTCCGGCTCACCGTTTGCTCTTGTAGGTCAGCAGTAACGATGGCAAATCAACCGGCGGCAATCATCGACGAGCAGGCGCGCGCTGATCTCGAACAGATCGAGATCGGCCTCCTGACGGAGGGGATTTATCGCCACTACGGCTTCGATTTCCGCGACTACTCGCTGCCCTCGCTGCGGCGGCGGATCTGGAAGCGGGTCTACGCCGAAGGGCTGACCACCGTCTCGGGTCTCATCGAGAAAGTGCTGCACGACGCGCAGTCGATGGAGCGGCTGCTCCTCGACCTCTCGATCAACACCACCGCGATGTTTCGCGACCCGACGTTCTACCTCTCGTTCCGCCAGAAGATCGTGCCGCTGCTCCGCACCTATCCGTTCGTGCGCATCTGGCACGCCGGCTGTTCGACGGGCGAAGAGGTCTACTCGATGGCGATGCTGCTGCAGGAGGAAGGCCTTTACGACCGCTGCCGCATCTACGCCACCGACATCAACGAGGCGGTCCTGCAGAAAGCCAAGTCGGGCATCTTCCCGCTCTCGACGATGCAGGAAAACACGTCGAACTACATCACCGCCGGCGGCACCGGAACGTTCTCCGATTACTACACCGCACGCTACGACTACGCGATCTTCCGCCCCTCATTGCGGGAGAACGTCGTCTTCGCGCAGCACAACCTCGTCACCGACGCCTCGTTCAATCACTTCAACGTCATCTTCTGCAGAAACGTCCTGATCTACTTCAACAACGCCCTGCAGGATCGCGTGCAGCAGCTGTTTCTGCAGTCGATGGAGATGTTCGGGATCCTCGGCCTCGGCAAGAAGGAGTCGATCAAGTTCACGAGCGTGGCCGATGATTACGACGTCGTCGATGCCGAGGAACGGCTGTACCGGAGGATGCGTTGACGCGCGCCGTCAAAGACCTGCCGCCGCTGCCGCCGGGCATCCGCTCGTGGACAGACGGCCGCGTGCTGAAAGAAGCGTCGAAAGGCTACCAGCTCGTCGCGATCGGCTGCTCGATGGGCGGCATGGCCGCACTGCAGACGATCTTCTCCACGCTGCCGCGCGACTTTCCGCTGCCGATCACCGTGGTGCAGCATCGCTACAGAACCTCGAACGAAGGACTACCCGCATTTCTGCGGCGTCATTCGAAGCTGAACGTCGTCGACACCACCGATAAGGAATGGATGAAACCAGGCACCGTCTATCTCGCTCCGGCGAACTATCATCTGCTCGTGGAACGAGGGGAGTTGAGCCTGTCGGTCGATGAAGCGGTCGCCTACTCGCGTCCGTCGGTCGATGTGATGTTCGAATCGGCAGCCGATGCCTACGGCAGCGGCGTCGTAGGCGTGGTCCTGACGGGTGCAAACAGCGACGGCGCGCGTGGCGCCGTGCGAATCAAGAAGCGTGGCGGATTCGTGATCGTGCAGGACCCGGCGACAGCCGAGGCTCCGTCGATGCCGCAATCGGCGGTCGACGCGACCCGCGTGGATCGAATTTTGCCTCTAGACCGCATCGGGCCGTTTCTTGTCGAGCTGTGCCGAGGCAGCCAATTCAATGGATGAACGCATCAACATTCTGCTGGTCGACGACCAGCCGAACAATCTGCTTGCACTCGAGTCGATTCTCGGCGACTCGGGCGAAACCCTCGTAACGGCGCAATCGGGCTCTGCGGCACTCCGCGAGCTGCTGCACATGGATTTCGCCGTGATCCTGCTCGACGTCCAGATGCCGGACCTCGACGGATTCGAGACTGCCACGCTCATCCGCCAGCGCGACCGCTCCCGCGATACCCCGATCATCTTTCTCACCGCCCTCTCCCGCAGCGAGACGAACGTCTTTCGCGGATACGAGCTCGGCGCGGTCGACTACATCTTCAAGCCGTTTCATCCGGAGATCCTCCGTTCGAAGGTCGCGGTGTTCGTCGAGCTGTTCCGGCAGCGCGAGGCGTTCAAACGCCAGGCGCACGAGCTGGCGCGCGTCGTCAAGCAGAACGAGCTGATCCTCAATGCCGCGGCGGAAGGCGTTTTCGGCGTCGGCCTCGACGGCGCGACGACGTTCGTCAATCCCGCGGCCGCCC
>DASVUA010000511.1:0-12777 GCA_036387295.1 Thermoanaerobaculia bacterium
CCGCGTTCGCCACGATCGCCGCCATCGCCATCGACCGGTGGGAAAAATTCGATCACCTCGCCGCGTCCGAAGCAAAGTACCGCGCGCTGACCGAGATCGGCGGCACGATCGTCTACGACCTGCGCGTGCAGGCCGACGGCACGATCGAGCCGCGCTGGAGGTCGGAGCAGATCCTCGCGCTCACCGGATTCGACACCACGACCCTCCGATCGTTTTTCGAGTTCGCGAACCTCATCCATCCCGACGACCGTCACGGCCTCCACGAGCGGTGGGAACGGCTGCGCCGCGGCGAGACCGACACGCGCGAATGGCGCGTCAACGTCGGCAACGTGCGCTGGGTGGAAGATTCGGTCCGCGCGCTCGACCATCGCCCCGACGGCTCGATGCGCATCGTCGGCGGCGCTCGCGACATCACTTCGCTGAAGGGCGCCGAGATCTCGCTGCGCGAAAGCGAAGAGTATCTGCGGCTGGTCGTCGAAGCGGCTTCCGACCCGATGGTGATGACCGATCACGAACGGACGATCGTCTTCGCCAACGGCGCGGTGCAACGCGTCTTCGGATACGCGCCGGGCGAGCTGACGAACCGGCCGCTGCACGTGCTGATCCGCGAAGAAGGAAAGGATCGGAAGGAAGTGACCGGCGTGACGCGCGACGGCCGCGAGATTCCGCTCGACGTTTCGGCCGGTCATGCCGCCACGCCGCGCGGCGTGCGCACGACCTGGATTCTGCGCGATGCCTCACGGCGCAAGGCGGAAGCGCAGGAGCAGGAAACGCTCACGCGCGTGCTGCGAACCGTGGCGCGCGAATGGGTCGCCACGTTCGACGCCGTCGATTCGCCGATGTTCATCCTCGAGCCCAACCTCACGATCCGGCGCCTCAATCGCGCGGCGCGCGAGCTCGTCGGCGCGACCTACGCCGATCTGGTCGGGCGCCGCGTCGATGAGATCGCGACCGGCGAGCCGTGGCTGGCCGCGGCCGCGATGTGCCGCGCCGCGGCGGAATCGAATGCGCCGCAAACCTTGCAGTTGCGCGACGAGCAGACGAAGACGAGCTGGGACGTCTCCGTCACGGCCGGTTCGGCAACCGTCTTCCCGCACAAAGACCGTTTTCTGATCCTCAACCTGCGCGACGTTTCGCGCGTGGCCGATCTGCAGGAAGCGAATCGCCGCAGCGAGCTGCTCGCCGCGCTCGGCTCGGTGGTCGGCGGCGTTGCGCACGAGGTTCGCAATCCGCTGTTCGCCATCTCCGCGACGCTCGAAGCGTTCGAGAAAGAGATGGAAGGACGCGACGAGTTCGCGGAGTACGTCGCGGTGTTCAAAGGAGAGCTCGACCGGCTGACGAAGCTGATGCAGGACCTGCTCGAGTTCGGCAAACCGAGCGCGCGCGAGCATCAGCACGGCTCGCTCGTCGAAACGATTTTCGCCGCACGGCAGCAGTGCATCGGCGAGATGCAGTCGCGCGGCGTGCGCGTGGAGATCGAGGCGAAAGCCGAGCCGCTGCTCGCGATGGACGACCAACGGATGACGCAGCTCTTCCAGAATCTGATCGAGAACGCTGTGCAGCACTCCCCTGCCGGCTCGACGGTCGACGTGCGCGTCTACTCGGAGCCCGAGCTGCCGTTCGTGCAATGCCAGATCATCGACCGCGGCGCCGGTTTCGCGCCGGCCGATCTGGCGCGCGCGTTCGAGCCGTTTTTCTCGCGCCGCAATGGCGGCACAGGCCTCGGTCTGTCGCTCGTGCAGCGCATCGTCGAAGAGCATCGCGGCTCGATCAGCATCGCGAACGCCGTCAGCGGCGGCGCGATCGTCGACATCGTCTTTCCGGCGGTGGAGCGATGACGCGGACACGTACGCTGCTGCTGGTCGATGACGACGCCTCGGTGCGCGCCGCGGTGCGCAACTACTTTCGAACCGAGCCGTTCGAGGTGATCGAAGCGTTCAGTTGCAGCGGTGCCGAGCGGATGGTCGAGCAGCGCCGCCCCGACGCCGTGCTGCTCGATTACCAGCTCCCCGACGGCAATGCGCTCGACGTCCTGCCGCGGCTGCGTGAGCTCGCGCCGCACGTGCCGGTGATCGTGCTCACGGGCCACGGCACGATCGAACTGGCGGTGCAGGCGATGAAGCTCGGCGCCGAACAGTTCCTGACCAAGCCGCTGCAGATGGCGGCGCTGAAGAACGTTCTGATGCGCGCGCTCGGCACGACTGCGCCGGTGCGGACGAAGTCGGGCGGCATCGATCCGTTCGCCGGCACGAGCGACGCGATTCGCGAGCTGGCGCGGCAGGCGGAACGCCTCGCCGGCACGCCGCGTCCGGTGTTGATCCAGGGCGAGACCGGCGCCGGCAAGACGGTGCTCGCGCGCTGGCTGCACGAACGTGGTCCGCGGGCGAATGCGCGCTTCGTCGATCTCAACTGCGCCGGCCTTTCGCGCGAGTTTCTCGACACCGAACTGTTCGGACACGAGAAAGGAGCGTTCACCGGCGCGGCGCAAGCGAAGGAAGGTCTGCTCGAAGCTGCCGACGGCGGCACGCTGTTTCTCGACGAGATCGGCGACGTCGATCTGCAGGTGCAGCCGAAACTGCTGAAGGCGCTCGAAGAGCGGAAGTTCCGCCGCCTCGGCGATACGCGTGACCGGACGGTCGACGTGCATCTCATCGCCGCCACGCATCAGGATCTGCCGGAGCTCGTGCGGCAGCGCCTCTTCCGGGAAGATCTTTTTTTTCGCATCAACACGCTGCGGCTTCGCATTCCGCCGCTGCGCGAGCGCGCCGAGGATGTGCCGATGCTGTCGGAATCGTTCGCGCGCAACTTTGCGGTGGAGCTCGGACGTCCAGCGCTCTCCCTTTCGCGCGATGCCGCGCTCGCATTGCAGCGGTATGCGTGGCCCGGCAACATCCGGCAATTGCGCAATGTCGTCGAACGTGCCGTGCTGTTGAGCGACGGCGAGACCATCGAACGCGGCGTGCTGGAGCTCGACGCGGTCGAGGCGGCGTCGCCGTCAGCCGACAACAACGCCACGACGATGGAAGACGTCGAGCGTCAGCACATCGAGCAAACGCTGCGCGACGTGTCGGGGAAAGTGTCGGAAGCCGCGCGCATCCTCGGCATCCCGCGCAGCACGCTGTACAAACGGCTGCGCGCGCTGAACATCGTTCCCTGAGCCGCGCCGCTACGCTGCGCGCCCGTGTCTCCGCCAACGTCTCATCGCGAGACGCGGTCGTCTCGAATCGAGACAAACCAGCACTCGCGAGACGCGTTTCCTCTCTACAGCGCGTTGGCCGTGCCATTGCGAAAAGCGGAGTCCGTGAGTCACCGCATTCTCATCGTCGACGATTACCAGCCGATCCTTTTCTCCATGCGCCGCTATCTCACCGCGCATGGATTCGAGGTGCATTGCGCGAGTGAAAAAGAAGAAGCGGCCGCGCTGATCGCGCACACGTCGTACGCCGCGGTCGTGGTCGACCTGCGCCTCACGTCGACGAGCGAGAACGAAGGGCTGGAGATCGTCCGCATCGTGAAGTCGCACGACGCGCGCACGCCCGTCGTAATGCTCACCGCCTATAGCACCGCGGCCATCGAAGCCGAAGCGTTACGCCTCGGCGCGGCCGCCGTGCTGCACAAACCGCTGCCCGTCGCCGACATCCTCGCGCTCACCACCCGCATGATCGAAGGGCGCGCCTGATGCTGCTCGAGACCTTGTTCGTGCCGGGCGCGATCACCACGCTGTATCAGCCGATCGTCGCGCTCGCCGATCCGCAGGAGATCTTCGCGGTGGAATGCCTCACGCGCGGCCCCGCGGGGACGAACCTCCATCGCGCCGACGTGCTGTTCGACTACGTGCGCGCCAAGCATGCGGCCGATCGCGTCGACCGCCTCTGCATCGCCACCGCATTCGCCAGCCTGCCGCCGATCCCGCATCACATCGCCGTCACGCTCAACGTGCACGCGGCGACGATTGCGGCCGCCGACGCCTTCGCGTATCTGATCGAGGAAGGGGTGCGGAACGGCATCGCCGCCGACCGCATCATCATCGAGCTCGTCGAGCAGGCACCGGCGCTCGACACCCACGGCTTCGTCGAGAGCGTGCATGCATTGCGCGCGGCCGGCGTGCGGTTCGCGCTCGACGACTTCGGCAACGGCCATTCGAGCCTGCGGCTGGCGATGGACGTCGCGCCGGAGCTGATCAAGCTCGATCGGAATTTCATCGACGGCTGCAGCCGTGACGCGCGGCGCCGCGCCACGATCGCCTTCGTCCGCCATTTCGCCGCCGAATGCGGCGCGCGGGTCATCGCCGAAGGGATCGAGAGCGCCGAGGACGCACGCGCGCTGCTCGATCTCGGCATCCCGCTCGCGCAGGGCTACTACTTCTCAAAACCACTCGCGGCGGCAGCGCTGCCGCATGCCTGCCAAGGAGAAATTTCACATGCTGTCTAAGAAAAAAGTGCTGCTCGTCGACGATTCGCAAACGGTCCTGCTGATGGAAAAGATGATCCTGACCAAAGGTCCGTACGTGCTCGTCGTCGCGCGCGACGGCGAGGAAGCGATCGTCAAAGCGGAGCAGGAAAGACCCGACGTCATTCTGATGGACGTCGTGATGCCGCGCATGAACGGCATCGAGGCCTGCCGCGCCATCCGCAGCAACAAGACGACGGCCGACATCCCGATCATCATGGTCACGACGCGCGGCGAAGAAGAGAACGTCGAAGCGGGCTACGCGTCCGGCTGCAACGACTACATCACCAAGCCGATCAACGGCGTCGAGCTGCTCACCAAACTGCAGAACGTGCTCGCCACGGCAGGTGCAGCGTGAGCGACGGACGTTCGTTCGTCGACCGCGTCACCGACGACACTCGTCGTTACGCACAGCAACTGCTGCAGGAGAATCAGCGCCTGCGCGAGCTGGCCGTGGAGCTGGAGTCGGACCGCGATCATCTGCGCGAACAGCTGCGCCGTGCGACCGACGAGCTCGGGCAACGGCAGGAGCGCGAGCAGAAACTCGCCGCACGCCTGGCCGAGGCCGAGCGCAGCGGCGCGACGTTCTGGGAGCAGTACCTGCAGGTCGAGCAGCAGCACACGAATCTCGCGAACCTCTACGTCGCGAGCTACCAGCTGCACGGCACCGTCGACCGCGACGCGGTGATCGCCTCGCTGCAGGAGATCGTCATCAATCTCGTCGGCTCGGAAGAGCTGCTGCTGATCGAGCGCGATCACGACAGCGGCGAAATGCGCGTCATCGCGTCGTTCGGACTCGACCCGAAATCGTACGACGTGACGCAGGGAGTAATCGGCGCCTGCCTCCTCAGCGGCGAGCGCTGGATCGCCGGCGAGGGTCCGTCGACCGAACCGAACCTCACCGCCTGCATCCCGCTCAAGCTCGACGAAGAAGTCTCCGGCGCGATCGCGATCTTTCGCCTGCTCGAGCACAAGAGCGAGCTGCAGCCGGTCGATTTCGAGCTGTTCGACCTGCTGGCGACGCAGGCGGCGACCGCGCTGTTCGCGACCGGTGCGTACGCGCGCCGCCGCATGGCGGTGACGGCGTGACGCCTGTCTATCTCCAGCCGGGCCAGCTGTACGTCTCCGCGGCACCCGCGCGTGTGACGACGATCCTCGGCTCGTGCATCGCCGTCGGCCTGTGGGACGACGAGCGGGAGATCGGCGGCATCAATCACTTCATGCTGCCTCACCAGCCGGCGTCCTTCGATCCGTCCGACCGTTTCGCGAATTTCGCCATGCCGCGCCTGATCGAGAAACTCGTCGACGCCGGCGCGCGTGAGACCCGTCTTCGCGCGAAGGTCTTCGGCGGCGCGTGCGTGCTCGGGCTTTCATCCACGCCCGATCACCTCGGCATGAAGAACCGCCACGCCGCGATCGAGTTCCTCGCCGCGCGCCGCATTCCGGTGGTGGCCGAGGAGACCGGCGGCGACGTCGGACGAAAACTCATCTTTCACACGCACGACGGAGTGGCGCTGCTCAAGCGCCTGACGAGGAATTGAGAGCCAAGTCGCTCACCCGTCCGTGCAGCGCACGGACTTCACCACCATCCAAGCAGTTTCCCACCTCGCCGGCGGCGCGGTCGAACCATTGAACCAGGAGAACCAGATGCAGAAGAGTTGGTCGATTCGAACGAAGTTGATCGCGGGCTTTCTGGCCGTCGCCGCGCTGATCGTGATCGTCTCGGGAGTCGGTGCGCGCTCGCTCACGATCGTCCGCGTGGACGCCGAGCAGATCGTCCGCCTCAGCGGCGCGGAGAAACATCTCGCCGTGGTGCGGCGCTCGATGCTCGAGCAGATCCGCGATGAAAAAGACTACCTGCTGTCGCGCGACAAGAAGTTCCTCGCGCAGCACGAAGCGCATGGGAAGACGTTCCTCGCGGAGCTCGAGACCACCCGCACGGTCGGCGGCGAGACGTTGCTCGCCGGGCCGTTGCAGCGCATCGCCACGAGCGCCCGCGAGTACGCGACGACGTTCGACGAGATCGTCGAGCTGGTGAACGCCCGCCGCATTGACGAGGCCGTCGAGCTGTCGCAATCGCGCTCCGACCGCGCCGCGGAAGCGGTGGTGATGGAGACGAACGCGGCGATCCTCGAGCTCGACAAGATCATCGAGCGCGATCGCGCCGACGCGCAGAGCACCGCACGTTCGGCGATGCTGACGCTCGCCGTCGCCGCCGCGGCCGCGCTTCTCCTCGCGATCGCCATCGGCTGGACGATCTCCCGTTCGCTCACCGCGGCGGTCGACGGGATCGTCGACACGGCGCGCAAGCTGGCGCAGGGCGACGTCGATCAGAACATCGTCGTCACGCGCGGCGACGAGCTCGGCGAACTGCAGCAGAACATGCTCGTGCTCATCGACAGCACGCGCGAGATGAGCACCGCCGCCGAGAAGCTGGCGTACGGCGATTTCCGCATCGAGATTCGTCCCCGATCGGAGCGCGACCTGCTCGGCCACTCGTTCGTCCGGATGACGCAGAAGCTGTCGCAGGTGATTTCCGAGGTGCGCAACAGCGGCGACTCGCTGGCCATCGCCTCCGCGCAGGTGTCGAGCAGCGCGCAGGAGATCTCCGGCGCGTCGCAGACGCTGTCGCAGGGAACGAGCGAACAGGCAGCGGCGGTGGAAGAGACGAGCGCGACGCTCGAACAGATGACGGCGACGATCACGCAAACCGCCGACAACAGCCGGGAGATGCAGAAGATCGCGCTCGAAGGAGCGCGCAGCGCCGAGGAGAGCGGCCATTCGGTGCACGCCACCGTCTCCGCGATGAACGACATCGCGCACAAGATCACGATCATCGAAGAGATCGCGTACCAGACCAATCTCCTTGCGCTCAACGCCGCGATCGAAGCAGCGCGCGCGGGCGAACATGGAAAAGGATTCGCGGTCGTCGCAACGGAGGTGCGGAAGCTCGCCGAGCGCAGCCAGACGGCGGCGAAAGAGATCAGCGAGCTCGCGCGCTCCAGCGTCAGCGTCGCCGAGCGCTCCGGGCAACTGCTGGCCGGACTCGTGCCGATGATCCGCCGCACCGCCGACCTCGTGCAGGAAGTGACGCTCGCGGCGACTGAACAGTCGTCGAACGCGACGCAGATCAATCGGGCGATCGTGCAGGTCGACAAAGTCACGCAGTTCAACGCCTCGGCCGCCGAGGAGCTCGCGTCGACCACCGAGGAAATGGCGAGCACCGCCGAAGAAATGGCCGCACAGGCGGAGAGCCTGCAGCAGCTCATGTCCTTCTTCACCATCGCGCGCGGCGAAGAGCGCGCCGCCGCCGCGCCGAGAGCGATGGCTCCGGCGATGACCATCCGCAGACCGTCCCGCGTGGCCGTGCAATCGCGCGATTTCGCCCGTCCCGCGGCGGTGCCGCCGGACTTTGAGCGCTTCTAGGAGGCACGATGAATCAGTACCTCACCTTCTCCGTTGCGGGACAGGAGTGCGCGAGCGGCATTCTCGACGTGCGCGAGATCATCGGCTACGCGAACGTCACGCCGCTGCCGCAGGCACCGCCTTGGATCCGCGGCCTCATCAACCTGCGCGGCAGCGTCGTGCCGGTGGTTGACCTCGCCGTCAAGTTCGGCCGGCCGGCCGCCGAGCCGACGCGGCTCACGTGCATCGTCGTCACCGAAGTGACCATCGCTTCCGAAACGCTGGTCATGGGCGTCATCGCCGATACCGTCAACCAGGTCGTCGACCTGCGCGACGAAGACATCGTCGAGACGCCTTCGTTCGGCGCGAGCCGCCGTCTCGAGTACCTGCACGGCATGGGGAAAATCGGCGACGAGCTCGTACTGATGCTCGATCTCGACGCCATCCTCGCCACGAACGACATTCTCGACGTCATGGAACACGCCGTCGCGGCAGATTGACCATGACCATCGACGAGCTCGAAATCGACGAGGAAGCGCTGCGCGAGACGTTCTGCGCGGAAGCGGTCGACTCGCTGGCGTCCATCGAGGAGAGCGTGCTCTCGCTCGAAACGTTCGGCGTCCGTCCGCGCGTCATCGCACAGCTGCTCCGCGAAGCGCATACGCTCAAAGGGAGCGCCGCGTGCGCGGGATTGAACGCGTTCGCCGAGCAGGCACACCTGCTCGAGCAGATCGTGGAAGACGTGCGCGACGGACGGCTGGTCGTCTCGCGCAACAGCACGTCGCTCCTGCTGTCGTCGGTCGACACGATGCGGCGCATGCTCGCCTCGCCCGATCAGCGGCGCTCGCTGCTGGTCGACATCGCCAAGCTCGACCGGCTGCTCGATCTCACGAGCGAAATGGCGATCGCGCGCGGCCGTTTGAAGCAGACCCTCGCCCGCGCCGATGCGACGCGCGAGGAGCTGCTCTCGTGCGATCTCGAGAGCGATCGTCTGTACGGCGAGCTGCAGGAGCTGGCGATGAGCGTCCGGACGATTCCGGTCGCCACGCTCTTCCAGCAATCGTTGCGCGTGGTGCGCGATCTCTCGGCGTCTTTACGCAAGGAAGTGCGGCTCGAGATTGCGGCGTCGGATGTGGAGCTCGATACGTCGCTGGTCGACGAGCTTCGCGCCGCGCTGCTGCATCTGGTGCGCAACGCCATCGACCACGGCATCGAAGCCTCGGGCACGATCCGTCTCGACGCGCGGCAGCAGGGCGGCCTCATGATCCTCGACGTCTCCGACGATGGACGCGGCCTCGACCTCGACGCCATCCGCCGCACCGCCATCGCGCGCGGCCTCGTCGGCGCGGACGAGCCGCTGACGCCGGAGCAGACGCGGGACCTCATCTTTCGCAGCGGGTTCTCGACTGCCGAGACGGTATCCGACATCTCCGGGCGCGGCGTCGGCCTCGATGTGGTGCGCCAGCGCATCGGCGCGTTGCGCGGAACGATTCGCGTGGCGGATGCGAATCCCGGCACCCGCTTCACGATCGTGCTGCCGCTGACGGTCTCGATCCTCGACGGCTTTCACGTCGTGAGCGGCGAGGAGACGTTCGTCATTCCGCTCGACAACGTGGTCGAGTGCCTTGCCGCACCGCCTCAGGCGCGCGGTTCATTCACGATGCAGGTGCGCGGCGAAGCGCTCGGCTGCGTGGAGCTGGCGCAGTTGCACGGCGTCCGCTCGAACGCGCGCACGAGCGTGGTAGTGGTGAGCGACGGAGAGCGGCGCGCCGGGCTGCTCGTCGATGCGCTGCTCGGCGCATCGGAAGTCGTCGTGAAGCCGCTGCCGGCTGCGGTGCCTCGTTCGCGCTCGGTGGCCAGTTCGACCATTCTTCCTGACGGCCGCGTCGCGCTTTTGCTCGACGTCGCGTCGATCCTCCGCCCCGCATGAACATCACCGATCGCGATTACCGCGATTTTCAGCAGCTCATCGAGCGCGAGACCGGCATTTATCTCTCCGGCGAAAAGAAGCCGTTGCTGATCGGCCGGCTGACGAAGCGTCTTCGCGAGCAGAACGTCCCCACCTTCCGCGATTACCTCGGCGTGATCGCGCGCGATCCGTCCGAGCGGACGCAGATGATCGACGCGATCTGCACGAACGAGACGCGCTTCTTCCGCGATCCGCAACAGTTCACGTTCATCGAACAACAGCTCGTGCCGCGCTGGAAGGAAGAGCGCCGCGATGTCATCCGCGTCTGGAGCGCTGCCTGTTCATCGGGCGAAGAACCGTACTCGCTCGCCATGACGCTTCTCACGCATTTCCCTCCGTCGAGCGGCACGCGCATCGACATCCTGGCGACCGATCTCTCCACGAAGGTTCTCAGCGCGGCCCGCACGGCGGTCTGGCCGCTGCGGAAAGCAGAGTCGATCCCGCGCCATCACCTGCGCGAGTTCATGCTCCGCGGAAAAGAAGGGCAGCAAGGTAATTTCGCGGCAGGCGAAGCTCTGCGCGCCGCCGTTCGCTTCCGGCACGCAAAACTCGACGGCGCATTGCAGACGATCCCGGAAGAGTTCGATCTCATCTTCTGCCGCAACGTCCTCATCTACTTTCGCGCCGAGACCAAAGAAGAAGTCCTGCGCGCGATCAGCGCCCGCCTCGCCCCCGCCGGCACGCTCTTCCTCGGCCAGGCGGAAAGCTGGCCGAATCCAGTGGAAGGGTTGCGGGTGGTGCGGCCGAGTGTGTATTCGCGGGTGTGAAAGCGGGTGGCGCCTGGCGGCGCCGGGCGCTTAGGCGCGGAGGCGCGGAGGCGCGGAGGCGCGGAGGCGCTTAGTAGCACCGTAGTGCTACGCAGCGCAGGCGAGAGAGCCCCGACCGAATTGAGCACATTCGTTCTACCCTCGAAGCGCCTAAGCGCCTCCGCGCCTAAGCGCCTCCGCACCCAAGCGCCTAAGCGCCTAAGCGCCCAAGCGCCTCCTCACCAGCGCCTAACCGCTCTTCCTCCGCCATAATCCACCGCGATTTGAAACGCGCGGCTGCCGCTTCGCTCATTGCACTCCTCGCCTACTGCGGCGTGCTCGCGTTGCTCATGCGGAAGCATGGCGGCGATATCTCACTGATGGTCGTCGCCGGAGGCGGCGGAGTCGATGCGACGAAAACGCCGCGCGGACTGACGGTCGATCCGAACAGCGGCGGGTATGACGGGATGATGTTCTATCGGCTCGCGCTCGATCCGTTCACACGCGTGCAGACGGCGTATGGCGTGACCCTCGATGCGCCGGCTTACCGGCAGCAGCGCATCCTCTATCCGCTCATCGTCTGGATGCTTTCGCTCGGCAACGCCGAGTGGGTGCCGTCACTGCTCGTCGTCGTGAATCTCATCGCGATCGCGGTGATGGCGTTCGCGGCGGCGGCGATCGCGCGGCAGTACGGACTCGATCCGCTCTGGGGCGCTCTCGTCCCGCTGTTTCCCGGGTTTCTGATCACGTTCTCGCGCGATACCTCGGAGATCGTGGCTTGTGCGTTCGCCGTCTGCGCGATCTGGGCGTACGGAGCGTCACGGTGGGCGACATGCACGGTGCTTTTCTGCTGCGCGGTACTGACGCGTGAGACGTGGTTGCTCGTCCCCGTGGCGATCGGCATCGTCTGGCTGCGCAGGCGTGCGGTGCCGCCCTATGTGTTCATCGCGCCCGGCGCGTTGTACGTGCTGTGGCAGGCGATCCTCGGCGCCCGCTGGGACGTGACGCCGCTCGCCGCCGGAGCGCCCGATCGCATACTCCCCTTCGCCGGCTACTTCGGCGTGCTCGCCGATTCGTCGGCGCGGCGCAGCGTGCTCGATCGCCTGCACTTTGCGGAATGCATCTTTCTCGCGCTGCTCGTGCTGATCGTGCTCGTCATCTGGCGCCGATCCGCCGCGCGCGCCGAATGGCGTTTCGCCTGGCTCGGCTACCTCGCCCTCGCCGCCATGCTCGGCCGCGACATCTGGACCGAGCACTTCGGGTTCATGCGCGTCCTTGGCGACTTTTCGGCCATGACGCTGCTGATCATCCTCGGCGCGAACCGCACCGCGCGCTGGAGCACCTGCGCGATCGTCGTCAGCCTCTGGCTCTACGTCGCGCGACACATCTGAATTTTCGTGGAGCGACGACGCCGCGGTAATCAGTGGAGCGGCGGGCTCTTAGCCCGCCGACGTCTCTCTTGCTCGGCGGGCTGAGAGCCCGCCGCTCCACAAGAACGGCGAGGCCCGTTACTTCGTGGATGCGCCGTTCTTCGCGGCGACGACTGCCGGCTTCTTTTCTTCGCGCGCGTTCGCGTAGAAGTCGACGATCCCCTGGTACATCCCCTCGGCGAGCTGCTGGCGATACTTTTTCGTCTGGATCAGTTCCCGGTCTTTGACGTTGCCGAGATTGCAGACCTCGAGGAGCAGGCGGGTGGGAATCATGTTGTGGCGGATGACCGCGGGAACCCATTCCTTCTTGCTGCGGATCACGTTGTCGCGGATCGGATCGAACGGATGCACTTTCAGACCTTTGCGCGCGAACGAGGTCATGATCGATTCCGCGAGCTGGCGCGAAAGGCCTTCCGCGATGAGCGATTCTTCGCGCGAATGCGTGACGCTCGGCTGCTCGCGCACTTCGGCGTGCGTGAGGTAGATGTCGCCCTTCTTGCGATACGACCCGGTCACGAAACTCGCGCCGGGGATGTACGCCATCGCGCCGCGGAGCGAAGGATGGAGCGAGTCGGCGTGAATCGAGAGGAAGACGACCTTCTCCCGCGGCACGCCAGAGCTCAGCGCGCGGCGGAAGATCGAATTGGCGAGATACCAGCGGAGATTCACGCCGACGATCGCGTCGTCGAGCAGATACGCGGGCGTGGTCTGCACGACGTGATCGCTCGCACCGGCGAGGACGTTCTTGTTCGGAATCGCGAAGCCGTGCTTCTTCGAT
>DASVUA010000512.1:0-2245 GCA_036387295.1 Thermoanaerobaculia bacterium
GCGTACGATTCGGTCATCGGCTTCCGTCCGGACGAAGCGCTGCATCGCTTCCTCATGAACACGCCCAAAAAACTCGAAGTCGCCAAGCGCGACATCCGGCTCTCGGGCGTGCTGGTGGAAGTCGACGAGACCACCGGCCGCGCCGTGCGCGTGCAGCGCATCCGTGAGGATCTCGGCGAGTAACTTGTGAGATTGTCGATCATTGCTCTCGGCGACATTCACGCCGAAGATCTGCAGGCGCTCACGACGAAGTTCTCGCACATCGAGCAGCTCGTGCTCGACATCGCGCCGCGCGATCCGCTCGCAAAGCATCGCCCCGAGTTCAATCGCGCCGTCGACGCGTCGACCGCCGACTGGCTGCTGGTCCTCCGCGAACGCGAGCTCATCGACGAGCCGCTGGCGCAGGAGCTCTTCGACGCCGCATCGGCCGCGAAGGCGCGCGGGTTTCGCATTCGCTCGATTCCGTTTTACGACGGCGCACCTCTGCGCCTGACGCGCGATGACGGCGAAGTGCGTCTCTTTCACCGCCGCAACTACATGCGCTACGCGAACAAAGGCGAGTGGGACGAGATCACGGTGCAGGGGAGCGTCGTGCGGCTCGCGAATGCGTTCCGATCCGTGACGTTCGGGACGGCGGACGAACATCGCGCGCATCTCGCCTCGAAAGGTGCGCGGCAGTCGTGGCCGCGCCGCATCGTCCGGTTCGCGAGCTACGCCATCGCCACGCGGACGCGCGACAAGAACACGCTGCGCTACCTCTGGATCGAGGCCGGCTTCGACGTGCCGGCTGTTCCGTGACGCAACGACGGCAGCGCGATCAGCACGAACCAGACGCCGCACGCCGCGGAGAGCGCCAGCGTCGCCTGCAGCAGAAGGTCAGCGAACGCGGCGCCATGACGCACGTCGGCCGTCAACCACGCCAGCAGCGCGAGCGCGACGGTCGCGTATACCGCCCCTAAGACTGCAAGCAGAAGATTGCCGTACCGCGAATGAACGAGCAGTCGCACGAGCTGACCCCCTCGGTTGGAACCCGGGCGGATTGTACGGCCGTTTGGGGATGGAGGGGTGGAGTTATCGGCGAAATCGGAGTGTCCGCGCGCCGAAAACGTTGCCGCCGGGGCATTCGTGGTTCACTTCCTCCGCCAGCCGATTTATCGTGGCGACTGATGGACATCGATTCGCTCATTCAACACGCCGACGCCGCACTCGAATCAGGAAACGAAAAGGTCGCGCTCGCGGCCGGACAGCGCCTCATCGAGCTGCGTCACGCCTATGGCTTCGAAGTGCTCGCGCGCGCCTACTGGTCGCGCGACGAAAAGACGAAGGCCATCCGCACGCTGCAGGACGGAGTCGCGAAAGCTCCGCACATGTGGCCGCTGTGGCAGCTCCTCGGCGATTACTGGACCGACGTCGGCGACGAGAAGCGCGCGCGCGAGTCGTACGAACAGGTGCTCGCCTCGGAAGGTGCCGACAGCGTCGCGCGTGCGCATGCGCTCTCCGAGCTCGATCGGCACGACGAGGCGATCGCCACCGCGCGTGAAGCGCTCGATGACGCCGAGGACAACGAAGAGCGCGCAAGGCTGCAGTACTCCATCGCGTACGCGCTCTGGTCGAAAGGCGACGCGAAAGCGGCGCTGCAGTCGGCCTGGGACGCCATCGCGCTGCATGCCTCGAACGAGGACGCGATGTGGCTGATCCGCGAGCTCGAACGGCGGCAGTCGAAGAAAGCGATGCAGTACCGGCTCATCGTCGAAGGGACGCTCCAGGGACGCCGTTTTCTCGTCACGTACGAAGTCGTGGCCGACGATGAAGACGAAGCGCGCGAGCTCGCACGTCGCTTCGAGCCCGAAGCCGCACGGCAGACACTGATGTTCGACATCAAGAAGGGGAGCAAGGCCGGCGACCTTCCGAAGGGCGTCTACTTTCGCAGCGACAGCGTCTTCGAGGGTGAGAACGAGTAGTGCGGTACAGCGTTTCTGAGCCGCAGTCGCTGCTCGACGCGCTGGCCGTGCTCTTTCCCGAATCGAGCCGGAGCACGCTGCGGCAGATGCTGCAGACCGGACGCGTGCGGGTGAACGGCCAGATCGAGAAGAACGCGAAATGCGAGCTCGATGCGGAGGACGTCGTCGACGTCTCCGAAAAGGCGGTCTACCGCAATCTGCCGGAGGGCGTGTCGATCCTGCACGAGGACAGCGATGTGATCGTCGTCTTCAAGGCGCACGGCATTCTCACCGTGCCGACCGAG
>DASVUA010000513.1:0-1883 GCA_036387295.1 Thermoanaerobaculia bacterium
AAGTGAGCGACTTTGACGTCATTGACAAACAACTCCACGGCGGTGACGTTCCCGTCGGCGTCGATCACGTCCGCCTCGACCGTCACGCTGGCAGGCGTCTGCCCGCAGTGGTGGGAGAAGGGGAAAGCGACGATGTGAGGACCAATCACACGGGCAAGAGAAACGTCCTCCTGCGTTGGTTCAACTTCGTCGATGTAGTTCAGCGCGAAGAATGTGTTCGTCCTGTCCGGATTGATCCGGAAATCGTAAAAAAGGTTCGACCAATCGTCATGCCCGACCAGCAGTTCTGGCATCGTCGCGTCGCAGGGCGCACCCACATAATTGACATCGCTCGGAATAAGGTCCGTCGAGTACGAATTGCCGCCGTCAGACCAGTCAATCTTTCCGTCAGCGGGCGCCATGAAGAGGAATGCACCCAGGCCGCTGCGATCTGGAGCGGGGTACTGTGCGTGAAAAACTACGTCCCACCCGGAAGACCCCCCGACGTTTTTTTGTGCGTCGACGCCTGTCTGTGCGTCCACTCCTTTCTGTTCGTCAAGTTCGGCTTCGTCGAGCGTCACCAACGCCTTGTGCGAATAGTCCAGCTTCCGGCGGGGATATTCAAATTTCCAGCCATAGGGCGTCTTCTTACCCGTATTCACGGCCATTGGATAGGTAAACGAATAGTTCATCACGCTCAGATAGTTCGGTTTACAATTGATTCCGTCGCTCCCACCGTGTGCCAAACCGAGGTTATGTCCAAGCTCGTGCATCAGGGGATACACTTGGAGGTCTGACCAAGCTCGATCTTTGCTCCCGAAAGCCGGCGACGTCGCGTAAGCGGCCAAATCGCGGTCGCGGTCATTGTCGCCACCGATCGGCGTTGCGACGATGAAATCATTGCCATAACGTTCACCTCGTCCCGTCGCGCCGGTCGTGTGACCGTAGTAATGGCCGAATATCCCGTAGTGTGCGACTTGTAACCATGCGTCTCGCCTCTTGACGCAGGTCTCTTCGTCGAGCCGGTCAGCGGCCATGAGGAACTTTCCTGTCATGCACGTGGCGCCACGCTTGATCGCGTCGGGATCGATTCCACCATCGCCGGCGACGTGGGTGATCTTGACATTCGCCGGGGTCTCAGCGATCGCGTCATCCGTCATGTCCGGATTGGCTCCCCGAATGTGCAGCGCAATGCCCTTTATGCACCCGATGCACCATAACGGCGCCGGGACGGGCGCGGCATCAAAGGCAGCAATTAGGCGCTCGAGCGGCATTTGCCCTGCCGAGAGGTTGCTCAGCGGAAGCCCATCCGGCCTCGTGCCTGGGCTGTGACTATGGATCGGAGAGCCCGGCGTGTTTTTTACGTAATAGTCCAACTCGAGGAAGAGATCTTTCCGATGCGGAGAAGCGCCGAGCGCGGCAAGGTCGATCTCGATCTCGCCATCACGATCGATGTCAATCCCTTCGCCTGGCGCCTCCCAAGAATCCGGAACCGCATCCTGATCGATGTCCCCGGACGTCTTCCGTATGAACACGTCGGAGGAACCTGCGGAATTTGACTGCAGCGCGTTCTGCGAGCGTGGAAAATCGACAGACGATGTCGTGCCCACGATATAGGCAAAGTCGTCGCCATCCACGGCAACACCCGCAGCACTGTCGTCGCCAGCGCCGCCCAGGTGGCTCGCGTACTCGATCACTCCGTCGTAGGTCCCTTTGGCGCCGTTCAACGTGTAGCGGACCTTCGCGACAAACGCCTCGAGCGGGTCGCCAACGGGCGGATTGGCTAGTACAGGAAAGCGATGACCAGGCTCCAGTTGTTCCGCATTTTTACGAAAGCCGCTAGAACCGCGCCCATCGCCAACAACCCAGCTACTCCCACGCGAGTCGGCCGCAACGGCACGTGG
>DASVUA010000514.1:0-9814 GCA_036387295.1 Thermoanaerobaculia bacterium
GCTCCACGAGTTCGACGCGGCGCCGGTGTGTTAGAAAGCGTCAGCAGCGCCGCCGCAGCCCACATGGAACGACACGAACCGCTCATCGAACAGCTACGCGCACGCATTGCGCGCGCGCCGTTCTTCGCGCCGATCCTCGAGCGCGAACGGCGCATCGACGTTACCGGTGCGACGGTCGAAGCGCGTGCGCTGCTCATCGCGGCGATGCAGGACCAGCGTCGCCGGCGTGCGGCGGTCATCACTCCCGGCACCTCGGCCGGCGATGATTTCGAGGCCGCGCTGCGCCTCTTTCATCGCACGCCGCAATGCGTTTCCGTCTATCCCGCGCCGGCACTGACGGCCTACCAGGACGTCGCGCCTTCGCTCGGTGTCGTGCGCGAAGAGATTCGCGCCCTCGGCATGCTGATCGACGAGTCCGCCGACGTGCTCGTGGTGCCGGCTCGTGCTCTGTTCCAGCGCCTGCCGCGCGCCGACGATTTTCGCAGTCGCATCATCCATCTCGCGGCCGGCGAAGAGCTCGAGATGCGCGACCTGCTCGAACGCCTGGTCGAGAACGGATTCGTGCGGACGGATCTCGTCGGCGAAGCGGGCGAGTTCGCGTTTCGCGGCGGCATCCTCGACGTCTTTCCGCCGAACACGGCCGACGCTGTGCGTCTCGAGCTGTTCGGCGACACGATCGATTCGCTGCGCTGGTTCGACGTCGAAACGCAGCGCTCGGCGGACGAAGCGGGGCCGGTGACGATTTTTCCGATGACACAGTTCCCGGTCACGCGCGACACCCGCTCGCGGCTCGCCAAGCGGATCTCGCTCGATTTCATGGAGCCGCATTTCAAGCGCGACGTCGCCGAAAAGATCGAGAAACTGCAGGAAAACGGCTCGTTTGCCGGCATCGAGCATTACTTGCCGGTGGCGGTGGAAAGCGTCACGCTCGCCGATTACATCCGCGACTTCGACCTCATCCTCCTCGAGCCCGACCAGATCACCACCACCGTCTCCAAGTACGAATCGCTGCTGCGCAACGAGTACGACGCGGCGGCGGAAAAAGGGCGCGCCGTCTATCCGCCCGAGAAACTGCTCGCGCCGGGAAGTGACGTGCACGCGTTCCTCGGAACCGCGCCGGTGTCGTTCAGCGAAGTGCACGTCGGGAAGCGCGACACGACGCAGGAGCTGCGCATCTCCGCGCACCCGACCGATCGCTACACGAACCGCCTCAGCGACTTCGTGGCCGAGGCGCTCGGGAGCACGCGCGAACAGATCTTTTTCTGCGCCACGAAAGGTGGTCACGAAAAAGTCGAGCGGCTGCTCAAAGAGTTCGACGTCCCCTACTCCGAGAACCGCCTCGGCGACGCGCTGACGGTCACGGGCGGCAACATCGCACGCGGCTTCGCGATCCCCGAGCTGAACATCGTCGCCTACTCGGAATGGGACCTTTTCGAGCCGCCGACTTCCACCCGCATCGGCGGCAAGCGGCGGAAATCCGAAGCATTCGTTTCCGACCTGCGCGACCTCAAAGCGGGCGACTACATCGTGCACGTCGATCACGGCGTCGGGCGCTTCCGCGGATTGCAGCGGATTCCGTTCGGCGGCAGCGACGAGCGCGAGGTGATGGAGATCGAGTATGCCGGCGGCGGCAAGCTGCTGATGCCGATGGAGAACCTGAATCTGATTCAGCGTTTCACCGCCGGCGAAGAAGCGCAGCCGAAACTCGACAAACTCGGCGGCACCACCTGGGCGCGCACGAAAGCCTCGGTCAAGAAGGCGATGCGCGACATGGCCGACGAGCTGCTCAAGCTCTACGCCACGCGCCAGATGGTGCACGGCCACGCGTTCGGCAAAGACTCGCCGTGGCAGTTCGATTTCGAAGATGCGTTCGAGTTCGACGAAACCGAGGATCAGCTCTCCGCGATCGAAGACGTCAAGAGCGACATGGAGTCGCGCAAACCGATGGATCGCCTGCTGTGCGGCGACGTCGGCTACGGCAAGACCGAAGTCGCGATGCGCGCCGCGTTCAAAGCGGTGATGGACGGAAAGCAGGTCGCCGTACTCGCACCGACGACCGTGCTCGCCTACCAGCATTACCGCACGCTCATGCGGCGATTCGCGTCGTTCCCGGTCACCGTCGAGCTGCTGACGCGCTACTACTCGGCGAAAGAATCGAAAGAGATTCTGAAGAAGATCGAGACGGGCGAGATCGACGTCATCGTCGGCACGCATCGCATGCTGTCGAAGGACGTGAACTGGAAAGATCTCGGCCTGCCCATCATCGACGAAGAGCAGCGCTTCGGCGTCGCGCAGAAAGAGCGGATGAAGTCGATCAAGAAATCGGTCGACGTGCTCGCCATGTCCGCAACGCCGATTCCGCGCACGCTGCACATGTCGCTGGTCGGCATCCGCGACATTTCGGTCATCGAAACGCCGCCGAAAGATCGTCTCGCCATCCAGACCGCGGTCGTGCCCTTCGACGAGCAGTTCATTCGCGAAGCGGTGGAGTTCGAGGTCAATCGCGGCGGCCAGGTGTTCTTCGTCCACAACCGCGTCGAGTCGATTTACAACATGAAGGAGTATCTCGAGAAGATCGTCCCCGGCCTGCGTGTCATCGTCGGGCACGGCCAGATGGACGAGCGCGAGCTCGAAAAAGCGATGCTCGCGTTCATCACCCGCGAGTACGACGTACTGCTCGCGACGACCATCATCGAGAACGGCATCGACATCCCGGCGTGCAACACGATTCTCATCAATCACGCCGAGCGTTTCGGTCTGTCGCAGCTCTATCAGTTGCGCGGCCGCGTGGGCCGCAGCGATCGCCTGGCGTTCTGCTATCTCCTCGTTCCCTCGGACCGCGTGCTTTCCGGCGACGCGCGGAAACGCCTCGCGGCGATTCAGGAGTTCTCCGATCTCGGCGCAGGCTTCCGCATCGCCGCGCGCGATCTCGAGATCCGCGGCGCGGGCAACATCCTCGGCGGCGAGCAGTCCGGCCAGATCGCCACCGTCGGATTCGAGATGTACACGAAGCTGCTCGAGGAAACGATCCGCGAGATGAAGGGGGAGCGCATCGAGGAGGAAGTCGAGACCTCGATGAACCTCGGCGTCGACATCTACATCCCGCGCGACTTCATCGGCGACGAAAACCTGCGCATGACGTTCTACAAGAAGATCGCCTCCGCCTCGACCGACGAGCGGCTCACCGACATTCGCAACGAGATGCGCGACCGCTTCGGCGCGCTGCCTCCGAACGTCGACAACCTCTTCCACTTCGTGCGGGTGAAGTGGCTCGCCAAGCAGCTCGGCGTGATCTCCATCGTGCGCGACGGCGCGCGCGGCGTGCTCAAGCTCGCGCAGACCGCGAAAGTCGATCCGAACAAACTGCTGATGTACATCAGCGAGCATCCGCAGGCGAAGTTCTCGCCGAACGGCGTCCTCTCGTTCCCATTGCGCGAGCATGGTGCTGAAGTGATTCACACGATCGAGCACGTCCTCCAGACGATCGCCGCCTGACGTTCGTCAGGAGAAATCGCGACGCCGAGCGCGTGCTACACTCGCGCGCGCCCGTGCACCCCCGCCGCGTTGTAACCCTGCTCCTGATCTGCGCCGCCACGCTCACCGCCTGCAAGCGGAAGCCGGGGATTTCGCCCGATGTGATCGCGCGCGTGCATGACCGGATGGTCACGCTCGCCGATTTCAAGCGGTATCTCGACCGCAACGCCGGCACCGAGCTCGCGCAGCTCACGCCCGAAGTCGCGAGCGCGATGCTCGATCAGTTTGTCGAAGAGATCGTCGTCTCCGAGTACGCGGCGTCGCACGGCGTCGAAGTACCGGCCGAGCAGATCGCGGCCGCGGTGCGGAACGAGGCGGGAGTGACGGTCGTCGAGAAGCGCGATGAGATGCGCCGCGAGCGCCTCGTCACGAATCTCGCCGCCTCGGTGCCCGACGCTCCCGCCGCCGACGTGCAAGCGTATTACGACAAGCATCAGGGCGACTTTCGCAGCGGCGAGGAAGTTCGCGTGCGGCAGATCCTGGTGAACGACGAGACGCTCGCCAAAGAGCTTCGCGAGCAGCTGAAAAACGGCGCGTCATTCGCCGAGATCTCCGCCAAACATTCGCGTGCACCGAACGCGAAGCGCGGCGGCGAGATCGGGTTCGTCAGCCGCGGCGAGCTTCCGAAGATGTTCGAGGACGAGATCTTCCGGCTCGGCTCCGGCGAGGTCAGCGAGATCATCCGCACCGAGACCAGCTTCCACATCTTCCAGGTCGACGAGCGCCGTCCGCCCGGCACGCTCGATCTCGCCGCCGCCGCGCCGCTCATTCAGATCCGGCTGCGCGAAGAAACGATCCGGCAGAGGCTGGCGACGATCGTCGCGCAGAGCCGCCGCGAGTCGAATATCGCCATCCTGACGAGGCGGCTTCCGTTCCGTTACTCCGGCGCGCTCCCGAAATCCGAGGACGAATAATCCGTCCTGTAACTTGTTCTTTCGCCTGCACGTCTGAACCGGAGCACCATCATGAAAAAAACACTTCTCTTCATTGCACTTGCGCTGACCACCGTCACCGCGTCCGCGGAGCTCGTCGAGGGCATCGTGGTTCGCGTCGGCGACCGCATCATCACCCGGACGCAGTACGAGCGCCGTCTCAAAGACACGTTCACGCAGATCGAACGGAGCGCTCCGGCCGATCAGGTTTCCAAGCTTCGCGAGCAGGCACGCGCGACTCTCGTCGATGAGTTGATCAGCGAGCTCCTCGTCAAGGATCGCGCCGACCGCCTCGGCATCACCATCACGCAGGCCGAGATCGCCGACGCGCTCGGCCGCCTGAAGCAGCAGTACGGCATCACCAACGATGAACAGTTCGAAGCCTCGCTCCGTCAATCGGGGCTGACGCGCCCCGAGCTCGAAGCACAGCTCCGCGACACCCTCACCACCAACAAAGTCTTCGGCCGCGAGCTGCGCAGCCGCGACCAGGCCACCGACACCGAACTGCGCGAGCGGTACAACCGGGAGAAGGAGTCGTATCGCCTCCCCGAGCGCGCACACCTCCGCGAAGTGGTCGTGTTGAAGCCGGAGAATGGCGACGTCGAAGCGGCGCGCACCCGTGCCGCCGAAGTCGCCGCCGCGGCCCGCAAGTCGGGAACCGATTTCGCGAATCTCGCCTCGACGATGTCCGAATCGGGACCGCGCGAAAAAGGGGGAGACTTGGGTCAGGTCGCGAAGGGCGATCTCGTCCCGGAGCTCGACACGGCTGTCTTCAACGCCGCCAGCGGCACCGTCATCGGACCGATCGAAACAAAGTCGGCGTGGCACATCGTGAAAGTCGAAGAACGCCTCCCCTCCGAAGTGCCGGCATTCGAATCGATCAAGGACCGCCTTCGCACCGAAGCGAGCGAAGAGACGTTCCAGCGCGACTACAAGGCCTACATCGAGACGCTGCGCAAAGACGCGTTCGTCCAGATCAACGACAAGATGATCCCGCAGGGCTGACACGCTCCTGCAGCTGATTCGAAAACGGCGGGCCTGCGGCCCGCCGTTTTCGTTTTGGAGCGCGTTTCTACGGCCCGTATCGAAAATCGCGAAAAGTCGTTCCCTCGGATGTCCGAGGGCGCCGCAGGGGGTAGATTTCTGCGGCCGTTTCCGCTCGTCGTTTACGCTCAGCGCATGAGCAGCATCGATGAAGCAATTCGAGCAATTCGCGAGACGAAACCACGTAATGTCGTCGTGATGACCGGCGCCGGCGTATCGGCCGACAGCGGCATCCCGACCTTCCGCGGCGCCGGTGGTCTGTGGCGCAATTTCCGCGCTGAGGATCTGGCCACCCCAGCCGCATTTCACCGCGATCCCGCACTGGTGTGGGAGTGGTACGAATGGCGCCGCGGCCTCATCCGCGCGGCCCAGCCGAATGCCGCGCACGAGGCGCTCGCGCGCCTCACCGGCGCCGTCGTCGTCACGCAGAACGTCGACGGTCTCCACACGCGCGCCGGCTCGGCGGACGTCGTCGAGCTGCACGGCAACATCTTTCGCGTGCGCTGCGTCCGCGAAGGAACGTCGCACATGCACGAAGAGCCGTTCGCGGAGTTGCCGCCGCATTGCGAGGATTGCGGCGCATTGCTGCGGCCCGGCGTGGTCTGGTTCGGCGAAGCGCTGCCGGAAGATGCGGTCGCCCGGGCCGTCGGGGCGATTCACAATGCCGACCTCCTGCTCGTCATCGGCACATCCGGCGTCGTCTATCCGGCCGCCGGTTTCGTGACGCTGCATGAAGGTCTCTCGATCGAGATCAATCCGGAGACGAGCGGCGTCAGCTCCGCATGCACGTTCGCGATCGCGGCGCGTGCCGCCGAAGCGACGCCCGCGATCGTCGACGCGCTGCTGGAGGTGCGGTCATGACCGACATCATTCGGGATCTCCCCCGCGACGACCGTCCGCGCGAGCGTCTGCTGATGCACGGCGCCGCGACGCTCTCCGATGCGGAGCTCGTCGCCATTCTCCTCGGCTCCGGAGTGCCGGGAAAGAACGCGATTCAACTCGCACGCGAGCTGCTCCGCGAAGGGATGTCCGGCCTGCGCGGCCGCGACGCGAAGCATCTCGAGCAGTTCGCCGGTGTCGGTCCCGCGAAGATCGCACGGATCGCCGCCGCGTTCGAGATCGCCAGCCGGCTTCTCAACGGCATCCCCGACGAGCCGCCGCCCTACGACTCGAACATCCTCGGACGCACGCTCGTCGGCAGCTTCGCGCGCGTGCGGCAGGAACGGCTCGGCGCCACGTTCCTCGACTCACGCCATCGCATTCTGAAGCAGCGCGAGATCTATGTCGGGACGATCAATACCGCGCTCGTTTCGACGCGCGACATCATCAGCGACGCGCTGCTGAACAACGCGACCGGCGTCGTGATCTGGCACAACCATCCGTCCGGCAGTCCGGCGCCGTCTGAGGAGGACGTGACGTTCACGAACAAGCTCCGGCACTCCCTCTCGTTGTGCGACATCGAGCTCGTCGATCACCTGATCGTCGGCGCGCACGGGTACTACTCGATGCACGAGCGTGGACTGCTATGAATCGCTCAGCCTTTGGAGAGCACTTCGAGCTCTTCGACGACCGAGGTCCATCCGAAGCGATCCGGAATGGTGCCGAACTGGATGCCCTGGATCTCGTCGAAGAGCCGCTTCGTGACCGGTCCGAGCTCGCCGTCGCCAACCTTCAGCACGCGCCCGTCCCCAAAAACGAGCTCGCTGATGCCCACCACCGTGGCCGCCGTTCCGCAAGCAATCGCCTCGGTGATCGCGCCCGACTGCAGGCCGGCGATGACTTCGTCGATGTCGATATCGGTTTCCGAGGCGGGGGTGCCGAGCACCGGTGCGAGCTCGAGCATGCTGTTGCGGGTGACGCCGGGCAGGATCGTGCCGTTCAGGGTCGGGGTGATGAGCTCGCCGTTCCGAACGAAGAAGACGTTCATGCCGCCGAGCTCTTCGACGCGCTGACGGCGCGTGGCGTCGAGATAGAGCACCTGGCTGCAGCCTCTCTCTTTCGCATCGCTGATCGACTTGAGGGTGACGGCGTAGTTCGCGGCCGCCTTTACGCCGCCCGTTCCGCCGGTGGCGGCGCGCGTCGTGGCCTGCTCGACGAAGACGCGAACGGTGCCGGTCCCCTCGGGCATGTCCTTGAAGTACGCGCCGGAAGGAAGCGTGAGGACGTAGAAGAGAAACTCGCTCGAGCTCCGGACGCCGAGGCACGGCTCGGTCCCGATCATGGTGGGGCGGATGTAGAGCGAGCCGGGAGCGTTGGGCACGAACGCGCGCTCGATATCGACGAGCCGCTGAATGGCCTCGACGAACACCTGAGGATCGACAGCCGGCATCCCCATGCGCGCGGCCGAATCATTGAAGCGGGCCGCGTTCATTTCGGGGCGGAACAACGACACCTTGCCGTCGGCCTGACGATACGCCTTCAGCCCTTCGAAAATGGCCTGCGCGTAATGGAAGACGTTGGTGGCAGGGTGCAGGTTGAGCGTGTGCAGCGCCTCGATCCGTCCGTCATGCCACCTGCCACCGCGATATTCGGCGATGAAGAAATTCGGCGTGCACGTCCGGCCGAACTCGAGGTCTTTCGGGTCGAGCGAATATGGCGGAGTCCTCTGCGCCGACAGGTTGGCGATGTTGATCACGTGGCTTTTCTCCCGGGCGCGAGGCTCATCCGTCGCGACGCTTCACCATATCTCCGTCGCGGCGGCGTTTCAAGCCGATCTTCTCCGTCCCGCGCCCCCTCGACCAGAACCGATGCGTCACCGATGCCACGTGACTGCCGATACACTGCGCCTGCACGATGAATCTGAAGAACAAGACAGTTGTGATCACCGGCGCGTCGAGCGGCATCGGCCGCGCCGCCGCCCTCGAAATGGCGCGACGCGGAGCCAACGTCATCCTAGGCGCGCGGCGGCTGGAGCCGCTCGAGAAGACAGCAGCGGAATGCCGCGCGCTCGGGGTGCGCGCGACCGCGATCGCCACCGACGTGACCAAACCCGATGACTGCGCGCGCCTCATCGCGGCGGCGGGCGAGATCGACGTCCTCGTGAACAACGCCGGCTTTGCAGTGTTCGACGCGGTGGCCGAGGCGAATGCGGACGATCTGCGGCGGATGATGGAAACGAACTACTTCGGAATGGTGCACTGCACGCAAGCCGTCCTTCCTCACATGCTGAAGCGCGGCAGCGGCGCGATCGTGAACGTCGCGTCGATCGCCGGCATCATGGGATACGCGCGGATGAGCGGTTACTGCGCGACAAAGTTCGCGATGATCGGTTTCACCGAATCGCTGCGCGACGAAGTGCTCGGCCGAGGCGTACGGGTTGCACTCGTCTGCCCCGGCACGACCGAAACGGAGTTCTTCAATTCCGCCGAGAAAGGCAAGATGCCGGGCGCGTCACGGCTCATCCTGGCGGTGTCGCCGCAACGCGTCGCACGCGCGATCTGCGACGCGGCGGAGGACGGCCGGTATCGCCGGATCGTCCCGCTGTTTGCCGCCACGTACATGCGCCTCAAAGAAGTTGCCCCTCGTTTCGCGCACCTGATGATGCGCGGCGTTTCATCCGTGCTGGAGCGGCGGTGACGGACGCAGGCCCGGAGCAGCCGCGCGGCCGCGCCGTGCGACGGCGCACGCCCGCCACGACCGCCATCGCCGGCGCGATCCTGGTCGCGTTCGCCATTCAGATCGCCAAAGGGGCGACGAGCGATGCGGAGAAACTCTTCCATCTCGGCGCGATCTGGGGTCCGGCGATCTTTGCGGGAGGCGAATACTGGCGCCTCCTCACCGCGATGTTCCTGCACGGCGGCGTGCTGCATCTCGTCATGAACCTGATCGCACTCGTGCAGATCGGCAGCATGTTCGAGCTGATGTTCGGCACGCGCCGCTTTCTCACCATCTACTTCGTGGCGGGATTGCTGGCTTCACTCACCAGCGCGTACTTTACGGAAGGGCCGTCCGTCGGTGCGAGCGGCGCGATCTTCGGCATCCTGGGGGCGTTCGTCCTCTCGGTGAAACGCTCCCCCCGCTGGCGTCACGAACGCTTCGCACGCAACATCGTGAAGCAGTTGTTGTTCTGGATCGTCGCCAACATCATCATCGGTTTCCAGATCCCGCAAATCGACAACTCCGCCCACCTCGGCGGCCTGATCACCGGCCTCCTCCTCGGCGCCATCCTCCCCCACGCCGCTCCCCCACCCCCGCCCCCCGCCCAGATGGTCATCGACGTCCGCCCGCACGACAGCAGCACTCAAAGCGGCGGCTGAATTCGCGCGAATCGCGCGTGCTGAGAACAACATCTTTGGTGGAGCGGC
>DASVUA010000515.1:0-3840 GCA_036387295.1 Thermoanaerobaculia bacterium
GCTGAAGAGCGCATTGTTCGAGCTCGTGGTGCTGAAGGTGACGTTCTGTGAGCTTTCGTTCGGACCGGCGTTGATGCCGGTCGCCCAGTTCGCAACCGTCTGCGCGCCGGCATCTTCGCCGACGTTCTGATTCGCGCCGGCCGTGAAGGACGGCGCGTCGTTGACCGGCGTGACGGTGAGGACGACGCTCTGCGACGCCGACGTGTTGACGCCGCCGTTCGCGGTGCCGCCGTTGTCGGTCGCCGTAACGGTGATGGTCGCGGTGCCGTACGCATTCGCGGCCGGCGTCCAGGTGAGCGTGCCGTTCGAAGCAACGGACGGCTGCACGCTGAACAGCGCGTTGTTGTCGTTCGTCACGCTGAACGAAACGGTCTGCGCCGATTCATCGGCAGGACCGGCGGAGATGTTCGAAGCCCAGTTCGCGTACGACTGCGCACCGGAATCTTCGAGCGCCGAAACGGTCGGGCCGGCGAGGAAGCCGGGCGCGTCGTTGACCGCCGCGATGGTGATCGTCGCGACGCCGGTGTCGGTGCCGCCGTTGCCGTCGTTCGCCTGGAAGGTGAACGAGTCGGTGCCGTTGTAGTTGCTGTTCGGGGTGTAGACGACGGTGGACGTCGTCGCATTGACGACCGTCACGGCGCCGAGCGTCCCGTTCGACGGACCGGTCACGATGGTGAACGTGAGCGGGTCGCCGTCGGCGTCGGCGCCGGTGAGCGTCACGGTGACGGAGTTGTCTTCGTTCGTCGACGCGGCCGCGTCGTTCGCGACCGGCGGCGTGTTGCAGACGACGAGCGACGGAGTGCCGGCCGGAAGCGCGGGAGCCGCGGACGCGCAGACGCTCGTCGCCGTCACCGGCCACGGACCGACCGCGGAGCCGTTCGTCGGGAACGACGAACCGGAGAGATTGATCGTGCCGCACGCCTTGATGTCGATGCGGCCCTGCTCGCTGGCCGGAAGGCTCGAGCTCGAGCCGGTCGGGCGGACGTCGCCGAAGCCGCTCGTCCAGACGACGTTCCCGGAGTAGGAGCGGATGGTGACCGAACCGCCGCCGCGCGAGGGATTGCCGGTCGACGAATCGCCGAACGAGCGGATCACCGCGGTGTGCAGGTTGATGTTCGCTTTCGCGTAGATCTCGATCGAGCCGCCGGTGTCGCCCGACTGCGAGCGGCCGTCGTCGACGACGTTGCCGGACGCGTTCACGCCTTCGCCGGTGGAGATGATGTGAATGAGACCGCCGTAGCTCTTCGCGTCGTGCAGACCGGCGAGCGACGTGAGGGGGAAGAGCGTGCTGTTCACCGGGCCGAGGATGTCGATGGTCTCGGCGGCGAAGATGTCGATGCCCTTGTTGATCGCGGTGCCGCTCGGCGCGTCGGCGCGCAGACGCGCGTTGCGGCCGAGGGTGGCGTTCGCCACGCCGAGATCGCGCGCGTCGATGAGAACGTCCTTGCCGGAGCGGATGACGACCTTCGCGGCCGAATCCTTGCGCGAGAGCGCGGCGACCAGACCCTGGATCTGGATGCCGCAGCCTTCGAGCGTCACCGGGCCGGCGCCGTTCTGATCGCCCTGCGAAACGATGTTCGCGTTCGAGCCGACGACGAGCGCCGGTTCGACGAACGTGCTGCTCGTGAGCTTGATCGCGCCGCCGATCGAGTTGCTGCTGCCGCCGTCGAGCGCCGCGCCGTCACCCAGGCGGGTGGCGAGCAGCGTCCGGCTCGGACCGGAGTAGACGTTGCCGTTCGCGGAGATGACGCCGCTCGCGGTGACGGTGACGTTGCCGCCGCGCGCGTTCGCGCTGCCGGCGTCGATCGTCGAGCCGGCGGCGAGCGTCACGTTGCGCGAGACGTTCGCGTTGATCGCACCGCCGGTCGAGCCCGACGAGCTGCGCGAGGACGTCGAAACGATCGCACCGGCGAGCGTCGCGGTCGGGCCGTTGAGCACGAGATCGCGTCCGGCAGTGAACGTGATCGCGCCGCCCGTACCCGAGCCGCTGCGGTTTTCGGCGTAGATCGCGCCGCCCGCGTTGATGACGATGTCGCCGCTGACGTTGAACGCCATCGAGCAGGCGCTGTCGCGCCCCGAATCGTCATTGCAGTTGATCGTACCGTTGACGATCAGACTGCCGTCGCTGACGGTGAAGACACCGTTGGCAAGACCATCATGATCATCGAGAGAGCCGTCGAGTGCCGTGAACGAATTCGTTCCTGACACCGTGATGCTGTGCGCAAACACAGCAGTCGGCAGAAAAAGGACACACAACGACAAGAGCAGCCGGCCCGACAAGGTTCGCATGTCGAAGCTACCTCCGCGATTAAAAGTGACGATTGGGGGACCCGGACGATCGACGATTACAAGGTGAATCGAACGCGCGCACATCTCGACCGAGATGACTCGCGCGCAGCCTGCGACGGATACACCGCTCGCCGGCTTGAACTCTCTTTTATTGAAAAACTGGATCTCTGGACGAGCGACAATTTAACGTCACTTGCTGCTGCGCGCAAGTGGTGATTTGCGCACTTCTCGCTTTCCTGATGTGGGAAAAAAAGAAAAGGGCGGACTTGCGTCCGCCCTTTTCTACTGATTGTGGAAGAGCGTGATTACGGGCACGCCGAACCGTACGCCTGCGTGCTCGAGTTGTTGCCGTTCGCCTGACCGGAGGTCACGAAGTTGTTCGCTTCGAGGAACGCGGCCATCGCTGCGCCGTCGTTGGCCGGCACGCCCGTCGGTGTGAAGCCGGGGACGTACACCTTGCTGGTGAAGCGCGGGAACAGACGGATCTCGCCGACATGCTGTCCGGCCGAGTTGTCGACGTCGTTCTTGAGCGCCGCCGTGGCACCGCCGATCGTGACGCAGCCGGTGTAGTTGCCGAACGACGCCGAGGTGCCGTACATGACGCGGATCGCGTTGAACACGTAGCCACCCGCCGCGTTGGGCTCAGCCACGGTGTTGCCCTGAATCGTGACGTTGAGACGCCCGGTGCCGGTGCCACCCTCACCCGCCACGGCGTAGATGCCGTTGTTGGTGTAGTCGTACACCTCGTTGTTCGTGATCGTCGCGCTGTGCGTGCCTCCGCTGAGGAAGCCGCCGACCACGATGCCGTGACCCTGCGACGAACCCGCGGCCGTAGCGCCGGCGACGCCGATCGTGTTGTTGTCGATCGTGCCGGTGAAGACGCCGTTCGTACCGTCCATGCCGACGATGAGAGCCGAGCCGACCGCATCACGGAACGTGTTGTTGTTGATGTTGTACGTGAGGTACGGCGTGTTCGCGCTCGTGATGCTGAAGCCACCGCCGCCGCTCACGATGTTCGAGTGGTTGTTCGAGACGGTGTTGCGCTGGAAGATGAGGTCGTTCGCGCCGCTGGTGCGCACGCTGAACTGGAACAGATCGCCGCGAGCCGACGTGAAGACCGAGTCTTCGACCGTCGCCTTGACGGTGGCCGTTCCATCCGCCTGCAGGAAGAGCGAGTCGCCGCCTTCGGTCGTGCCGTTCGCTCCGAACGTCACGACGTCGAAGAGGATTCGGTCGAGCGTGCCGGAGGTGTTGACGACCGAGAAGTTGTCCTCGTATCCGCCGCTGATACTGCTGTTGGTGACGCTGGCGCTGCCGGTGAGCTCCGTGAAGCGGACCGCGCTTTCGTCCAGCGAGGCGTTCGTGCCGTTGCTGCCGTTGATCGTGCTGTTCGCCAGCGTGAAGTTCACCACCGACAGACCGCGGATCGCCCAGTTCGGATGTCCGTTGAGCTGCATGCGGTCGAGCGAGATGTTCCGCGTGCTGTCGAGGTAGATGCCGATGCCGGCGGTGGTGCCGTCGTTGCCCACCGTGTTCTGAATCGTGCCGCCC
>DASVUA010000516.1:0-4355 GCA_036387295.1 Thermoanaerobaculia bacterium
GTCCACGAAGCCGCCGTCTGTCTTTGCCAGCGAGAGATGGGATGAGTGCGGGGTGTGTCGCTGGCGCGCTCTCAGGGAGGTTAGATCTTTCCTCCTTTCACGTTGAATGACGCGTTTGCGCTGTTGTTCGACTCGTTCGACTCGGTGACGCTGTTCGCGTCGTCCGCGGCCACGCCGATCGTGTGCTGATCGCGCAGCCCTTGCGTGTTCCATTGCACCGTCACGTCGACCGTGCCGCCGGGCGCGAGCTGCGGCGTGTCGATGACGCCGAGGATCGTGGTGCCGTCGAGCGTGAACTTCGTCTGCGTCGCGGCCGCGGCCGCCGTGCCGATGTTCTTGATCGTGGCGGTGACGGTCACGCGCGAGGCGGCGTTGCCTTTGTTGTTCTGCGCGCGGATCGCCGAGACGACGAGGTCGGCCTGCTTCGCCGGCGGCGGCGTGTACTGCACGTTCGTCGAAACGACGTTCGACCAGGGGCTCGGCACGCCCGACGGCGCGGTGCCGAACGTGGTGCGCACGCGATAGTGATACGTGGCGGTCGTCACGCCGCTGCGCGTGTACGACGTCGCGGCTGTCGAGCCGAGGTCGTACCAGTTCGCGGTGTCGAGCCGGATGTCATCGACGTACCAACCCTGCGGAATCGAAGCAGGGCGGTTCTCCGGACCGGCAACTACGCGGAAGCGGATCTGAATGCTCTTGCCTTTGTACGCCGAGAGATTCACCGACCGCGGCGTCAGTGGCTCCTGCAGCAATGCCAGCGGAACGGCTTCCGCCGCCGCGGGGCGCACGCCCTCGTACACCGCGGTCCACGCCGCCCCGTCGTCGGAGACTTCGACGACCACCTTGTCGTCACCTTCGTTCATGTACCAGTCGTTGAACGTCAGCGTTGCGCTGCCGGCCGCGGGAATCGCGAGCGGCTGTGCCAGCGTGAGCGTGGTGGTGGCGTTGGTCGCCCCTTCGAGCGTGCGGCCCCAGAAGGAGTACGTGCCGGAGCTCTTTTTCCGGTCCGACGCTTCCCACGCGAACGATCCCGTCCCTTCGGTCGAGGTGATCCATTTCGACAGCCCGTTCTCCGCATCGTCCGTCACCAGGTCCTGCAGCAACGTCGCTTCCTGCAGCTGATCGGGACCATTCGCACCGGCCGGACGATCCCACGCGAGATCGATGCTGCCGTCGGTGTCGGGATCCTGATGCCCGCCCCCGAAACGGAGCACCGGCGGTGCGTAGACGAGCGTGCAGTCGGGCTTCACGTTCGCGATGACGGTCGCGGTCGCGCCGGACGTCATGCCGTTCGATGACAGCCCCGCAATCGAACTGACGGTGAACGACACGTCGTTCGGCAGCTTCCAGTTGCCGCCGCTCTCGTGAATGTAATTGTCGACATGCGTGCAGCCGTCGAACTTGTCGTCACCCGCTGCCGTGGTGAATGCCGCGTCGTCGAGGTTCGGATTCGCGTTGCCCGGCTGCGGTTGTGAATCGACGATCGTCTGTGCCGGCTGATCTTCGTTGCGCGTGTTGCCGTAGCCGTGATTTTCGTCCGTATAAAGGATCGCGACGCCCGGCGCCCAGGCCGGGTCGCCGCGCTCGCTCTGCCCCTTCCCGTCCTTGTCCCAGCTCACACGGTCGCGCAGCTCGACGTAATACGCGTGATCGATGTCGACGCCGTCGGCGCTGCTGATGCGCGACCAGCCGCCGCCGAAGAGGCGCGTGTGCTCATCGGTCTCGAAATCGCTGTGATAGACGTCGTCTCCGTCCGCTGTAATGGCGATGTCGTCGATGAACCAGCCACGCTTGGTCTCGGCCGGATCGGTAAAGTAAGCAAAGCGAAGAATGACGTTCTGCCCTTTGAACTCCGTCAGGTCGAACTCGTCCTCGATCCACTGTGCGGCCGGATAGGTCGAGAGGTTCGGAATACGGTTCACATTCGTCAGCTCGTTCTTTTCACCCGAGACGCCGGTGATGCCGTTGCCGTATTGCGTGTAGCACTCCCAGTTGTTCGGATTGTGGCCGTCGAGCGTCGTCCCTTTTTTCGACACGAGCGACTTCCAGCTGCGGCCACCGTCACTCGAAACGAGGACGAACCCGAAATCCCAATCCCATTCGATCTCGTACAGTGTCTTGAAACGGAGCGTGACATTGGACGCACTGGCGTAGTTCTGCAGGTCGGGCAGGAACACGTCGAGCGTGTGGCCAGGGCAGCCGAAATCATCGCCGGCGCCCGAGTGCCATGCGCGTGTACCCGACGGCACCTTGTCGATCAGCAGCTTTTTCGGAAGCTGCACGCGCAACGCGTCGGCATTGTGAATCCCTTCGCCGGTCAGCACATACGGCGTGCCGTCAGGACGTTTCCACGTAATGGTTTTCGTGTCGGTCTTCGACTCGCGGAGCGTGTACACGCCGCTCGTTTCGGTCTCGAGCGGCACGATCCAGCCCATGTCCTGCCGCGCGAAAACGGTCATGAACTGCGCGTGGTCGGAGGCCATCAGCTCCCAGCTGCCGAACGTCGAGCGGGAGCCTTGCGAGTAAAAGTCGGGCAGCCCGAGCGAGTGGCCGTATTCGTGTGCGATGACCGACATCTTCTCGACCGCCGACTCGGGATTCACGTTGTATGGCCCGACGCGGACCCAGACCGGAATGCCGGTGTTGGTGGTCGTCTTCGTCTTGCGCGTCGAATCGGTCCACCACATCAGCTGCCCTTCGTGATTGCGCAGTTGATCGTTCGAAACGTAGCCTTTTTCTTTATTGGCGTCGGTAAAGTAGGCCTGCAGGTCGGACTTGTGCGGCCAGACGTTATTGAGACCGGTGACCGACGTATTTCCGTTGCCGCCGTCGCCGGCGAACATCAGGTTGAAAAAGTCGACGACGCCGTCTTTGTCGGTATCGAAGTCGTTGTAGTCGAGATCGGGATCGGCGAGCGACGCGGCGTCATAGACGATCTTGCCGGTCGGCCCGCAGGCATCGTCGATGCCGAAGAGGAGGCCCTGACCGGTCACCGAGCCGAGGAGCGCGTGGCCTGTTTTGTCCGCCCCGTAATAGCCCTGCGTGCCGGGAAGCACATACCAGCCGTTCTCGATGCGGTTCGGATACAGCGGAGTGGCTTTGGCCGGAGCGAGCGTGGTGCCAGTGCAGAGGCCGCCGTTCTTGGTGGGGTCGATGTTCAGCACACCGGAGAATTTGTGTGGATACGTCGGATCGAAGGCTTTGGTCGTCGCGCCGACGGCTGGCCGAATCTGTCCGATCGGGAAAAGCTGCCCGAACGACATGTCGTTATAGAGCTGCCAGAGGCTCGCGCCCGAGGTCTTCGAATTCACCGCCGCGTCGAGCGCGGTGGCAGTATGGTCGCCGGTGCATTCCGGGTAAGGATCGCCGACACCTTTGCAGCGTTTGATGTCCTGGTACTGAACCATCACCACCGGGAACGGCCGTTCGCCATAACGCGCCGTCTGCAGCGTCGTCACTTTGGGGCCCATCGTCTTCGCAACGACCTCGGCCTGCGGCGTCAGGCCGACCGTGGCGGTGAGACGCGCCGTCGCGGAGAGGTCTTTCCAGATGATCTCCGGATCTTCCGCGAGACCGAGCGCGCGGGCGCGGATGAGGATGCGCCCCGTGGCGTTCGGAGCGAGAACGGCGAGGTTGAAGGTGAGCGGCGCGCCGATACTGCCGTTGCCCGAGCTCGGCGCCGGGGTCGCGCTGACAAAGACGGCAGACGGCGGAATCGTCACCTTGACCGTCGCGGCGCTGGCGCCGACCGCCCCCGCCTCGTACTGGACGAAGAACGGGTACGTCTCGCCCGGCTTCACCCAGCCGTAGGCAGAGTTGAACTTGGCGGAAAGTTTTACAGCTTGGGCAAAAACGCTGTTCCCGAACAGCAAAAGAACGCCTAACCCGATGAGACGTATGGAGTTGGCCCGCTTCGAAGGATTCATCTGTAGCACCCTCATTCCTCTCTCGACACCGTCGCGGTAGTGTTACTACCACCGTCGCGGACCGATGACAGCAGAGGGTGTGCCAGGTTTGTGGCGCCTGCTTTTTGCGAGGCGCACAGAGTTCGCTCGGGTTCAGGCGGTCCTCATCGAGCGAGACGACGGTGGATGTCAGCCGAAACGGTTTGCCGCAGATGCGTCGCTGATCCCAGGTCTCCGAAGTTCGTGCAAGCGGGCCTCATCGTCGGTTGTTCTTCCGCGGGGCCGGGCAGCGGGATTGAAGAACCGCGCGAACGAACGTGCGTTCATCGTTGTCTTCGCCCCGTAAACTCAGAAGCCAGGTATGCGTCAAAGGTTTCGAACGCCTTCCACAATCCCTGTCGCTTTGCCACGTATCGGCCGAGATTTTTCAACAGCTGCGGAATCAGTTCA
>DASVUA010000517.1:0-2424 GCA_036387295.1 Thermoanaerobaculia bacterium
CGTTCCGCCAAGAACGTCGCGGTTGGAAACGGCGTCCGCGTATACGCCTCCGCGGCGCGATTCTCGAGCGCCGCGCCATTGCGTTCGAGTGCACCGGCCGATCGCGGGACGTTGATGTCGATTCGCGAGCCGATCGATTCGATTTTCTCACCCTGGGCCGCAACCGCCGCACGCAGACTCGCTACGTCACGGCGCGTCAGGACGAAACCGAGAATGGAAAACAGAACGAGCGCGGTAGCAACGGCGGACAGCAGCCCGCGGTCGTACGTGGGTCGAGCAAGGTTCGACTCGATGTCCCTGTTTCTTCCACCACCGAACGCTGCTTCACCTCCCTCGGCTCCGGTGCCGTACGTCGGAGAGTCCAGCCCCGTGAGACCTGCCCCGTCATGCTCGTCGCTGCTCGATGTCCCCTCGGGCTGCGCATCGTCGTCTTCGGGACTAACGTCAGCGTCGGACAGGTTGGGCTGCGATCGTTTGCCCGCTTCTTTCGCCTGGTCCATCGCCCGCGGTTGGCGGTCAACTTGAGCGGCGCCGCTCGCCTTCGGTGTGGTGCGGACCGGCGGCTCATTGCGCAGCGATGGGGTACGCCGATCGTCACTCGTGAGCGGCACGACCGCTTCGTTCGCGCTCCGGCTCCGTTTGCCATCCGCAGGCGCCTGCGGTTCACGCGCTCTCACGGGACGACGCGCACGTAGCAGCTTCTCAGTAGTCGCGTAACCTGCACGAGCCTTCGCTTCGCTCTGGTCCACCACTGTCGAACTCTGGACCACCGGAGCAGGAGGGGTCTGCCCCCGCACAGCGACGGCGCAGAGGATTGCCAGCGCGAGCGCACATGATCTTGTCATCGCGGTGCGCTCCCTCCGCCGCCGAAGCAATCGTTCATTCGTGCGAGTTCATCGAGGATCACATGCTCGTCATCCTGCGGATACAGCACGTCGGAAACGAAGTAATTGACCGGCGCTCGTTCGAGAGCGACGCGATGCACGTACGCTTCGCGAATCGCGCCGTTGGCCATACCCCACTGATCGGGCTTCAATTGATCGACCTTCCGATTCGACGTGTTGGCCATCTTTGTAAACAGTCTCAGGATCGGCGCAGCGGGTGTGCCGGCGTTCGTTGCGTCGAAATTGAAACGGCGGATGACATCGGCATCGGCCCGCGCGGCGAATCCCGCTTTGGTCCAGCGACTGCACCACCGCAATTCGCCGAACTTCGCGTCATTGACCACCACGTTCTGCATCGTGAACCCGATGTAAGGTGACGTGTCGCCGGCGTCCTCGGTCAGCGCTCCTGCATTGGTCACGGCACGCAATGCACCGATCGCCACCGCGGTTTTCGCTTCGCGTAAATCGCGCTCATTCATCAGGTTGACCGAGAAGATCGTCATCGCCCTGATGTACGCCGCCTCATCCTGTGTCGCCGTTGCAATCAATTCTTCTTTGATGGACTCGAGGATCTTCTCCGCCTCGACGTGGATTTCGGCACGCGAGCGGTGGAGATGAGCAAAAACCAGCAATCCCCATGCGTTTCCAGAGCAGATCAGGTTGATCCCGCCGCCTGTGAGATCTGTCTTGTGCGCGGCGGCCGCCGCGCAGGCCTGGAGCAGCGAGTAGGCGATCAGATGACGGAAAAACAGCTGCGAGCGATAGCGCTGATACGACCGCTCCGGCGCGCCGCCGCCATCGAGGATGGCGCCTTCCTGTTTGCGGAACGTAGCCTCATCAAGTCCGTTCATCGACACGCTGTAAGCGGTGCCGAGATCGACATTGAGCTCCTGCAGCCTTGCCAGTCCGCGGTCACCCAACGTGCGGAGGTTGAACTTCACCAGGCTGTCGAGCGTGTACTCCGAGGCCAGCAACTGCCTGCGCAGATTCTTCTCAGTGAAGTGAAAAAAAGCCTTTCCGGCGAGCGGGATGCTGTCGAGCACGAGGAACTTGCCAGCGTGACGGATCGCCAGATCGGCAGTGCCGCCCCCGACGTCGATGAACACTTCCAGCACGCCGGGAGTCGGCACCGCCTGCGCCGATTTCGCAATCGCGCGGCTCTCGTCGACCGTATCGACATAGTGAAACGGCGGCGCGGCGTCGCCGAAGCAGATCCGCCGCATGGTTGCTAGGATGGCACGGTTTTCGTCGTGAAACGCCTTCCGCTTGTGTTCGTTGAACGCGAGAGGAAATGTGAAGACGTATGCCGACGGAATGGCGCCGTCGCGCATGAACAGCTCTGCATGCGCGTACAGCAGCGACAACGAAAGGAACAACGTACGCCAGGGCGCCCGCGGATCCTGTTCCCACTTCAGGTTCGAATGCAGGACCCATGTCGACTCGACTCCCGCACCGAGCACGTTCAGTTGATCGTGGAGGCTCGGGATGTCGACGCGGAACAGGTGTTCCGGCGTCACCTCGCTGATGCCTGAAGCCAAGT
>DASVUA010000518.1:0-12490 GCA_036387295.1 Thermoanaerobaculia bacterium
GGAGCACCGGTTCGTCTGACCGCGCGGTCTGCGGCTCCCAACGGCTGACGCTCCCGCGTCCTTGTCACGTCCCCACCGGACGCTCCGCATCTGTCAAATATGTCCCTAGACACGATTGTCAGGAATGTCCCTGGTCATACCGAGCCCGCCGCTCCACAAGCACGAAGGACCTTTCCGGCGGCGCCGAAAAGGTCCTTTTTGAATGCGGATTGCGTTTGAATCAGGCCAGTTTGCGGATGGCTTCTTCGACCTGTTCGACGGTCGGGACGACCGGCTGCACGAGATCGCCTTCGAGCCACTCGTACTCGCCCTTCATCATGCTCTGCACGACTTTGTATGCGAGCTCGTCGTGGTTGTCGAAGAGCGTGCGGAAGTTCTGGTCGACGCGGGTGCGCGCTTCGCGGCAGAAGAGATCCGCCAGCTCCAGCGCGTTCGTTTCGCCCTTCTTCGCCAGCGCCGTCGCGTAGCTGATCGTGGCCGCCATCGCGAAAAGATCGGTGCCGATGTCGACGATGCGGAACAGCACCATCTGCTTCCGCTCGAGCTTCGCCTGGAAGCGCATCATCGCGTGAAAGATCGAGCGCGAGAGGTGGCGCGACTGGCGCTCGAGGTAGCCGACATGCGTCTGCAGGCGGCCGAACTCACCATGTTTCGGGAAGCGGCTCCAGCCGACGTAACGCGACGGATACCAGGCCGCGTAGAACGCGCCTGCTTTCGCCGCGGCCTGAATCTTTTCCGCGGCCGGCGTTTCCGGCAGGAGGATCTTGTAGCCGCGCTTCATGTGCGGATCGACGGCTTCGCGGGCGATGAAGAGATGCTGAATCTCGCTCGTCCCTTCGAAGATGCGGTTGATGCGCATGTCGCGCATGATCCGCTCGACCGGATGCGGCTTCTCGCCGCGTGCTTTCAGCGACGTCGACGTTTCGTAGCCGCGGCCACCGCGGATCTGCACGAGGTGATCGACGCACTGCCACGCCACCTCGGTGTTGAACAGCTTCGCCATCGCTGCTTCGAGGCGAAGATCGACGTCGCCGCGATCGGCGAGGCCGGAGGTCAACCAGACGATCGCTTCCATCGCCAGGGTGTGCGACGCCATCCATCCGAGTTTTGCCGCAACCGCTTCGTGCTTGCCGATCGGCGCGCCCCACTGCACGCGGTCTTTCACCCAGTCGCGCGCGATCTCGAGCATGCGGCGCGCGCCGGCGGCGCAGCCGGCCGGAATGGTGAGGCGGCCGGTGTTGAGCGTGATCAGCGCGAGCTTGAGTCCGAGGCCTTCGCCCCAGAGGAGGTTCTCTTTCGGGATGAAGACGTTGTTGAACTTGATGAGAACGTTGCCGATGCCGCGCAGGCCCATGAACTGGCAGCGATGCGCGATGTCGACGCCCTCGGTGTTCATGTCGAGGATGAACGCGGAGATCTGCTTCTTCTCTTTGCCTTTGACGACTTTCGGCGGCGTCTGCGCCATCACCACGATGACTTCGGCTTTGAGGCCGTTCGTGCACCAGAGCTTCTCGCCATTGAGAATCCAGCCCTTGCCGTCGGGCGTGGGCGTCGCGGTCGTCTCCATCTTCGCGGGATCGGAGCCGACGCCCGGCTCGGTGAGGGCGAACGCGGAGATCGCACCTTTCGCAAAGCGGGGGAGGTACTTCTTCTTCTGCTCCTCGGTGCCGAAGAGCTTGAGCGGCTGCGGCACGCCGATCGATTGATGCGCGGAGAGCCAGGCCACGCTCGAGCCGCACCACGTCGCGACGAGACCGATCGCGCGGTTGTAATTCGTCGCGCTGAATCCGAGGCCGCCGTACTCCTTCGGAATCTTCATGCCCCAGGCGCCGAGCTTGTTGAAGCCCTCGAAGAGGCTGTAGTCGTACTCGCCTTTGCGATCGATCTCTTCCGCGTCGACGTTCTCGGCGAGAAAGCGCTCGAGATTCACCAGGAACTCGTCGGCCTCCGCTTTATCGGCGGCAGGCTGCTCGGGGAACGGATGAATCAGATCGAGATTGAGCTTGCCGAGGAAAAGATCACCGACAAAAGAGGGCTTTTCCCATTCCGTTTCGCGAGAGGCTTCTGCGACCTCCATCGCGTCGACGGCGCCTTGTGTCTTCACTTCCGGCATAACTGAAAACTCCTTCTTTCTGGGGTTGCAGATTTGTCTGTTTCGGGGGCGCACAGTGTGAATGAATGGTCATTCACCAGTCAAGCGATGTGCGAAAAAGTTGCCACACGCGGTACGCTTTCGCCGCCATGACAGAAGACGAGAGCCTCCTCATCGACGAACACGGATTGCTCGCGGGGCCGCGTCCTTCGGTCGATCGCGAGCAGCTTCAGCATCATCTCGGCGAGGTGTTGCGCCTGCTGCACGTCGACCCGAACGACGAGAACGTCGCCGACACGCCGCGGCGCTGGGCCGAGTCGCTCGTCACCATGACGAGCGGCTACGACTACACGGACGTCAAGAAGTTGACGACTCTCTTCCGCAAAGCGTGCTCGCGCGCGGACGAAAAGTGCCAGAACCTCGTCGTCATCGGCGGCACGTACAAGACGCTCTGCGCGCACCACATCCTCCCGTTTTTCGGGAGGTTCATCATCGGATACATCCCGAGCAACATGATCATCGGCGCGTCGAAGATCCCGCGCATCGTCGAAGTGCACATGCGGCGATTGCAGTCGCAGGAGCATCTCGCGCACGACGTGGCCGACACGATCGAGAAGATTCTCGAGCCGAACGGCATCGCCGTCTGGATGGGCGGCGTGCACCTCTGCATGGTGATGCGAGGGGTCGAGCAGGAATCGTCGTTCATGGAGACGAACGTTCTGCGCGGCGCATTTCTGGAGGACGAACGGACGCGGCAGGAGTTCATGTCGATCGTGAACCGCCGCGGGTCGCGCGAATAACTCTCACGTTGCGACGACGTACTACCACCACGCGATGTCCGCCCAGCGCCGGTTCCTCCTGATCTTCGCCATCACGCTGGCCGTCGCGGGCGCGGGTTACGGATACCTGTTCGGGCGAATCCACAAGTGGCACGAGCGCGGCTGGACGGGCGCATTCTTTCAACCCGACCTCGGGCACCCGCAGCCGCGCGCGGCGCGCAACGCCGGCTACACCACCGCTCCCGGCGACCTCCTGATGGTGCACGGAGGGAGCCCCGCGGATCGCGTGCTCGAGCCGCGCGACCGCGTCGTGAGCGTCAACGGCGTCCCGATCAGTGACATGCAGCGGCTGCGCGCGCTCGACGCGAAGCTGCCCGGCGGCGCCGTCGTGACGTACCGCCTGCAGCGCCGTGGAAAGCTCATCGACGTCCCGGTGCGGCTCGGCTCACCGCTGCGCTCGCCGTTCGTCGTCGTGAAATCGCTGGTCGCATTTCTCGTCGCCACCATCTTTCTCGGCGTCGCGCTGCTCGTCTTCGTCCGGCGCCCTGACGACGAACGGGCGATCGTCTTCTACGCGTACGCGCTCGTTTCCGCGCTGGCCGTGCTCGGCGGCGCTGCCACGATGTACGAAACCGCCGGCGGCCGCGGCGTCGCGCCGACGTTCGGGTTCAGCAACGTCGGCTCGATCGTCTTCTTCATCGTCACCGTCGCGTACGCGCCGCTCGTGCTCCATCTCGCCCTGATCTTTCCGCGCAGGCAGCAGATCGTCGAACGAAAGCCGCACCTCATCCGCTGGATCTACGCGCTGACGCTGCTCACGGCGCTGGTGTTCCTGGCGTTCGCGTCGATTCTGATGATGGCGTTCGGCGACTCCGCGCCGAAGCCGCGCGAGATCTATGCGGCGGCGGTGCAAGTCAGCCAGTACCTCTCCATGCTCGGCCTGCTGGTCGCGCTGCACATCATTTACGCCGGCCGCAAAGAGGGAGTCATTCCGGCGTTCGGCGCGCGGCCGTTTCGCGCCGTGTTCGCGATGTTCGCGATCTCCGTTTCCGCGACCGCGCTCATCTCGACGTACGGCTCGCGCGTCGTCGGCGTGCTCGTCGGTCTCGCCACGATCGCGATTCCGCTGCTCATCCTGCTGTCGTATCTGGTGTTCGCCGCGATCGCGCTCGTCCGCAGCTATCGCGCGGCAGGTGTCGAGGAAAAGCGGCAGGTGCAGTGGCCGTTGTGGGGCCTCATCATCACCCTCAGCGCAAAGATCGCCGGCTTCGTGCTGTCGCTGTCAGGCGGCACGCTGCTGGCCCTCACGCACTCCTCGGCGGTCGACTACCGCGTCTGGTTTCACGCGCTCGACATCATTCCGACCATCGTGTCGCTGCTGATCCCGATCTCGTTCGCCGCCGCGATCCTCAAGTACCGGCTGATGAACATCGACGTGATCATCCGGAAGACGGTCGTCTACGCGATCCTCAGCGGCGCGATTCTCGTCTTCTACGTCGGCCTGGTCGGCGGCCTCGGTTCGCTGCTCGTCGCGGCGGCTGGTCTGCAGAACCAGACGCTCGTCATCGCGTCGACGCTCATCGTCGCGCTGCTGTTCGTCCCCTTGCGCAACAAGCTGCAGACGCTCGTCGACCGCAATCTCTTCCGGCAACGCTACGACTACCCCGACGCGCTTCGTGCGATCACGACGGCCGCGCGCAATACGACCGACACGAGCGAGTTCCTCACCATCGCGGCGGAAAAGCTCCAGGAAGCATTGCAGAACCGCGCGATCGTGATCTTCGTGGAGCGGCAGGAAGAGCTGGTCGCGGTCGCGAAAGTCGGCGTCTCCGATTCACTCGTGGGACGGTTGCGTGTGCCGCGCGCATTCATCGAACTGCTCGACCGGCCGTTCGATCCGCGGCGAAGAACGCTGCCCGAGCAGACCGCCGCCGCGCTCGCGCGCGTCGATACGGCGCTGGTCGTGCCGACCGGCTCGCGCGGATTCATCGCCGCCGCGCCGAAACTCTCCGGCGGCGATCTCGACGTCGAAGACATCGACTTTCTCCGCTCCGCGTCCGACCAGATCGGCAACGCCATCGACCGCATCCGCATGCAGATCGACGAAGCCGATTTCGCGCAGGCGCGTGCAATTCAGCAGACGCTGCTCCCGCGCGAGATGCCGCGCGTCGCGAAGCTCGACGTGAGCGGAATGTGGCAGCCGGCGCGGACGATGGGCGGCGACTACTACGATCTCCTCAAGCTCGGAGAGCACGAGCTCGCGGTCTGCATCGGCGACGTGGCGGGGAAAGGGATGCCGGCCGCGCTGCTGATGTCGGGGCTGCAGGCCGCCGTACGCGCATCGGCGAGCAACTCGCCGCGCGACCTCTGCGAACGGGTCCGGCGCGTCGTCGTCTCGAGTCTCTCCGGCGGCCGTTTCGTCACCTTCTTCTATGCGACCGTCGACACCGCGGCGATGACGCTCCGCTGGTGCAACGCCGGTCACAACGCGCCGATCCTCGCGCGCGCCGACGGCACGATCGTCCGTCTGGCCGAAGGCGGCCCGGCATTCTCGCGGCTCTTTCGCGATTCGTACGAAGAGCGTGAGATCGACCTGCAGCCGGGCGACCGTCTGGTGCTCTTCACCGACGGCGTTTCGGAATCGGTCGACACGACCGGAGAGCTCTTCGGCGAGCAGCGCATCGAAGAGCTGGTCGCCCGCGCCGGAAATGTCGCCGCGCACGAACTGCAGCAGACGATCGTCGCCGCGTCGACCAGCTTCAGCGGCGGCGAAGTGGACGATGACGTCACGCTGGTCGTCGTCGGCGTCGCGGCATAACCACCGTCCGCGCGGCGCGCCGCATTGCCGATCGAGGCGGTTTGCCGTGTTATTCTGCCGCCTCGCCCCCGGAGTGCCCAATGCGGAAAATCAGCCTGCTCGCTCTGTCTCTCTTGCTTTCCTGTACCTCGACCGCCACGGCGGCCGGCACGACGTACACCGGCGAAATGGTGGTACGCAGCCTCGCCCCGACCCGCGTAGCTGTCTTTCTCGACACCGACCAGGACGACCTGATCGACAACGGGTTTCTCCTCACGACCGACATCCCGATGGCCACGCTGGCCGTTCATCTCGACGACGCGAAACTCTTCTTCACCGACGGCTACATCCGCATCACGTCCAAGAACGCGGTGTACGACCTCCAGGTTGCCGGCTACCCCGACCCCCCCGCGCCACCGAAAGAGTTGCAGGTCACGACGTTGATCGGATCGGCGCTCATGCACAGCAAGGGTGAGAGCGGCTGCTCGATCCAGCGCGCGCACGAGCAGGACGCCGGCGCCTGCTACAAGTACGGTCACTGATCTCCGCGCGGACGCCGCGAGGCTGAACGCCCTGCGTTCCAGACACGCAGCGCCACGACCAGACTCTCTCTCTCTCGACTGACGAGCGTTCGGCCCGTCGACCGCGCGCGTAACTCCCCTCGCTCCGCTCGCCACAGACACGTGCGCCTCGTTCGACGCATCTACTCTGCTGCGCAATCTTTAGGGAGTCTTTAGAGGTCGCATCTTGCCGATCCGGTGGCCGGCCATACATTCGGATCGGGACACCAATTCATGACCACACTCTTTGTCGTCAGCTTCATCGCCGGCCTGGGACTGAGCGTCGTTTCATTCGTATCGGGACTCGAGCACGTCAACGTTTTCGACCATGTCTTTCACGGGCACCGCGTGCTGCATCTGCCGCGCGGCATACGCCACGCGGGCGTGAAAAAGTCCGCCTCGATCGTCAACGCCGCCGCGATCACGGCGTTCCTCACCTGGTTCGGCGGAGGCGGCCTGCTGCTCGAGCGCCTCTCCTCGTTCGCGCTGCCGTTCATCACCATCGGAGCAGCAGTGATCGGCCTGGCGGGCGGCGCGTGCATCAACAGCGTCATCAACGCGCTCGCGCGCCGCGAATCGCTCGCCGAATCGCTCTCGATGGTCGGCGTGATCGGCCGGACCGTCATTCCGATTCGCGCCGGTGACGGCACAGGAGAAATCGTCTTCACGCATGGCGGCACGCGGCGCGTCACCGGCGCGCGCAGCGAGAGCGGCCGTGCGGTCGCAAAAGGCGCCGAGGTCGTCGTGATCCGTTACGAGAAAGGGATCGCGTACGTCGCGACATGGGAGGAGCTCGAGCAGCCGTAGGTCGCGGGCTGCGGAGTGCGCGTCGCGGAAACCCTCCGGCGCCCACTCCGCAACCCGCAACCGATGCGGCGAGCAAAAGGAGATCTCATGTTCAGTTTGACCGTATGGATCATTGCCGGCGGGCTCGTTGCCGCCACCCTCATGCTGCTGGCGTTCGTCGCGCAGATGTACCGGAAGGTCGGTCCCAACGAAGCCTTCATCGTCTACGGCGCCGGCGGCACGCGCGTGATCAAAGGGGGGGCGACGCTGATCTTTCCGATGATTCACAGCTACAAAACCCTGCCGCTCGAGCTCATGTCGTTCGACGTCGCGCCGCGCCAGGACCTCTACACCAAGCAAGGTGTCGCCGTGACCGTCGAAGCGGTGGCGCAGATCAAGGTGAAGAGCGACCACGAATCGATTCTCACCGCCGCCGAACAGTTCCTCTCGAAAACGCCGCCGCAGCGCGAAGGACTCATCCGCCTCGTCATGGAAGGCCACCTGCGCGGCATCATCGGCCAGCTCACGGTCGAAGAGATCGTGAAGCAGCCGGAGATGGTCGCCGACCGGATGCGCGCCACCTGCGCGGACGACATGGACAAGATGGGCCTCGAGGTCGTCTCGTTCACGATCAAAGAAGTGAAAGACGGCAACGACTACATCACCAACATGGGCCGTCCCGACATCGCGCGGGTGAAGATGATGGCCGACATCGCCACTGCCGAAGCAGAGCGCGATACCGCCATCAAACGCGCCGAAGCATTGCGCGAAGCGGCGATCAAAAAAGCGGAAGCCGACCAGCAGCGGGTGCTCGCCGAAGCGCTGTCGCTCGCCGCGCAGGCGTCGGCGCAGAACGATCTCGACGTCCGGCGCGCGCAGCTCAAAGCGACGACGAAGCGCGAAGAAGCGCAGGCCGACAAGGCGTACGAGATTCAGTCGAAAGTGATGGAGCAGCAGGTCGTCGCCGAGTCGGTGCGCGTGCAGCAGATCGAGAAGCAGGAGCAGATCAAGGTGCAGGAAGCCGAGATCCTGCGCCACGAAAAAGAACTGATCGCCACGGTCCTCAAATCGGCCGAAGTCGAGCGGGCGCGGATCGAGACGCTTGCCGCCGCGGAACGGCGACGGCTGATCATCGAAGCGGAAGGACGTGCGAGCTCGGTCCGCACACAAGGTGAAGCCGAGGCCGAGATCATCTTCAAGAAAGGGGAAGCCGAGGCCAAAGCGATGAACGTCAAAGCCGACGCCTACCTCGAGTGGAACCAGGCCGCCGTCGTCGACAAGCTCATCACGCAGATGCCGGAGATGGTGCGGGCCATGGCCGCGCCGCTCGCGAACGTCGACAAGATCACCATCGTCTCGACCGGCGACGGCAGCGCCGCCGGTGCGCATCGCATCACCGGCGATTTAGCAGCGATCGCCGCCCAGGTCCCCGCGCTCTTCGAATCGCTCTCCGGCATGCAGATGTCCGAGCTGCTCTCGAAGGTGAGGGTGATCGGCGAAGGAAAGGATGCGGCGTAGAAGAGTTGGGGGGAGTTGTCCGTTGTCCGTTGCCCGTTGCCCGGGCTTCATTGCCTGGGCGACAAGGGAAGCGTTGTCCGTTGTCCGTTCCCCGTTACCCGGGCTTCATCGCCCGGGTGACAAGGCCCGGGCAACGGCCCACTGGCAACGGGCAACGCCTAACGCCACCGGGCAACGCCTACCGCCAGCCCCCCATGGACTACATCGACCTTTCGAAACGTTCCTCCGGCTGATTCGTACTCGGAGTGGCGATGGCAATCGACAAGAAAAAGGTTCTCAACGAGGTTCGTATCTTCGTGCTGATGATTCTGATCGTCAGCTCCCTGCGCTCGGCGCTGGCCGACTGGAACGACGTTCCGACCGGCTCGATGAAGCCGACCATCCAGGAAGGCGACCGCGTCGTCGTCAACAAGCTCGCCTACGATCTCAAGATCCCGTTCACCACCAAAGCGATCGTGAAATGGGACGATCCGAAGCGCGGCGACATCGTCGTCCTGTTCTCCCCCGTCGACGGCATCCGGCTCGTGAAGCGGGTCGTCGCCGTCTCCGGCGATCAGGTCGAGATGCGTGACAACAAGCTCTACATCAACGGCACGCTCGCCAAGCAATCGCCGGTGGCGACGACAGAGCTCGCCGATTACGGCCGCGCGTACGTCCTCGCCGAAAATCTCGCCGGTCACCAGCACCAGATGATGGTCACGCCCGACATTCCGGCGGTCCGCTCGTTCGGGCCGATCGAGGTTCCGCCCGGCAACTACTTCGTCCTCGGCGATAACCGCGACAACAGCAACGACAGCCGGTTCATCGGGTTCATCGAGCGCCGGCGGATCGTCGGCGAAGCCGTCGCGGTCGCGTTTTCGCTCGACCGCTCACGCTGGTTGATGCCGCGGTTCGACCGCTTCTTCGAAGGTCTCGAGTAGCGTCCGCGCGGGAACACCCGCCCCTGCTCCGCCGTTTGTCACGCAGTCCACGGAGGTTTCCTGATGCGCAAAGCAATCATTCTCGCAGTCGGCAGCACGTTCATCGCGGCCATCGCCGCCGCGCAGTTCAAGGCGCACGCTCCCGCGAAGCCGCAAGGGGGACAGTCGCCGTCGCCGATCATCGTCAGCGGCGCGAACAACGCCGGCGTCGCCTCCTTCCCCCGCATCAGCCAGGCCGACGCGCTCAAGCTCTACAAAGAAGGCAAGGCCGTTTTCATCGACGTCCGTTCCAATCAGCAGTTCGCCCTTCAGCACATCAAAGGGGCGATCAGCATCCCCGGAAGCCAGGTGGTGAAGCGCTTCGGCGAAGTGCCGCGCTCCAAGACCGTGATCACCTACTGCGCGTGCAGCGCCGAGCAGTCGAGCGGCCGCGCGGCTGCCGATCTCACAGCGCACGGCGTCAAGAACGTCTGGGCGCTCAAGGGCGGCATTCAGGAGTGGAAAGCCAACGGCGCTCCTGTCGCGAGCGGCCCGAAATAAGCGGCAGCGCGCGCCGCTGCAGCCGGACATGGCGCGTCGGATAGAATCCGCCGCGCTATGTTCAAGATCGTCGAAATCTTCGCTCGCGAAATCCTCGACTCACGCGGCAATCCGACCATCGAAGTCGATTGCCTTCTTGCAGGCGGCGCGCTCGGCCGCGCCGCGGTTCCTTCCGGTGCCTCCACCGGCTCGCGCGAAGCGCTCGAGCTGAGAGACGGCGACAAGTCGCGCTTCCTCGGCAAGGGCGTGCGCAACGCCGTCGACAACATCGACATCATCGCCAAAGAAGTCGAAGGCATGGACGCGCGCGAGCAGGCGATGATCGATCTGGTGATGAAGCAGATCGACGGCACTGAAAACAAAGCCAATCTCGGCGCGAACGCCATTCTCGGCGTCTCGCTCGCCGTCGCCCGCGCCGCGGCCGAAGGGGCCGGCCTCCCGCTCTTCCTCTACCTCGGCGGCGCAGGCGCACGCACGCTGCCGGTGCCGATGATGAACGTCATCAACGGCGGCGCGCACGCCGACAACAACCTCGACGTGCAGGAGTTCATGATCATCCCGGCAGGCTTCAACAGCTTCTCGGATGCGCTGCGCGCCGGCGTCGAGACGTTCCACCACCTCAAGAAAATCCTGCACGACAAGAAGCTCACCACCGCCGTCGGCGACGAGGGGGGCTTCGCCCCCGATCTCAAGACGAACGCCGAAGCGCTCGACCTCATCCTCACCGCGATCGAGAAGGCCGGGTACCGTCCCGCCGAGCAGATCTACCTCGGCCTCGACGTCGCGGCGAGCGAGTTCTACGACAAGAAAAAAGGGTACACGTTCGAAGGCGTCGCCCGCTCGAGCGATGACATGGTCGACTACTACGTCGACCTCCGGAAACGCTACCCGATCATCTCCATCGAAGACGGCATGTCCGAGGGAGACTGGGACGGCTGGGACTCGCTCACGGGCGTCCTCGGAAGTGGGACGCAGCTCGTCGGCGACGACCTTTTCGTCACCAATCCGTCCATCTTCGCGAAAGGAATCGAGCGCGGCATCGCGAACGCGATTCTGATCAAAGTGAACCAGATCGGCACGCTCACCGAAACGCTCGAAGCGATCGAAATGGGCAAGCGCGCCGGATACCGTTCGGTGATCTCGCACCGCTCCGGTGAGACCGAAGACTCGACCATCGCCGATCTCGCCGTCGCCACGAACGCCGGGCAGATCAAGACCGGCTCGGCCTCGCGCAGCGACCGGGTCGCGAAATACAACCAGCTCCTGCGGATCGAAGAAGAGCTGGGAGACGCCGCTCTTTTCGCCGGAAAAGGCATCTTCAAAGCCGCGTTGTAACTGAGCAATTGACATCGCCGCCGGCCGTGGTCAAGATGTTGACCATGGCTGGCGAGCGCGACCTGATCACCGGCGTCATTCAGCTCGCCAACCTCTTCATCCGCCGTCTCGGCCCCGTCTTCGAAAAAGCGAAGATCACCCCGCAACAATGGGCCGTGCTCTCCGCCCTGGCCGATGAATCGTCCCCCGTCACGCTCGTCGCCCTCGCCCGGCGCCTCACCGTGTCGAAGCAGAACATGACCGGCATGATCGCCCGCCTCGAACAGCTCGGCGTGGCCGAGCGCCAGGGCGACCCCGACGACCTCCGCTCCTCCCGCGTCACCCTCACCCGCCGCGGCCGCGCCCTCGTCGAACGAGTTCGCCCCCTCTACAACCAATGGCTCGCCTCCCTCGCCACCACCGAAGTCACCGACCGCGAACTGCAGGCCCTGGCCAGAACCGTCGAGAAGCTGATCACCAATCTCGAAGCGTGACACCTGGGGCCGCGGGGTTCGCTTGCGGCGCCGTTCCTCAAGATCTTCGGCTCTCAGCAGAACGCCGGCAAAGTGTCATCCCGAGCGAAGTCGAGGGATCCCCTGCGGATCCACGCCGCTCGTGCTGCCGGCAGGGCATTCTCGCTTCGCTCGGAATGACACGTGTGCGAAATGGCCGCGCGTTTCCCCACTTGTCATCCTGAGCCCCGAAGAGGGCGAAGGACCTTCTAACGTGCAACGGAGAAGGTCCTTCGCCGTCTACGCGGCTCAGGATGACAACGTCTGTGGCTCTCGGCAGAACGAACGCCGCCAAAAGTGTCATCCCGCGCTTCAGCGCGGGATCCCCTGCAAATGCACAATGGTCTTGCTGCCGGCAGGGGATTCCTCGCTCCGTTCGGAATGACACGTCGGCAAAATGGACGCGCTCCCCCACAAAGTAAGCGCCCAGCATGCGCACGTGTCATCCCGAGCGGTGGAACGGCGCGGGGCGCCGGTGCCGGATCGGATGACCCCTCGCTCTTTCTTCGGAAGCCGGCGGTGCCTGTGGAGCGGCGGGCTCTTAGCCCGCCGGAGTGTTCATTGGTGGGCGGGCTAGGAGGGTATGACCAGGGACATTCCTGACAATCGTGTCTAGGGACATATTTGACAGATGCGGAGCGTCCGGTGGGGACGTGACAAGGACGCGGGAGC
>DASVUA010000519.1:0-12748 GCA_036387295.1 Thermoanaerobaculia bacterium
CCCCCCCGCCGCTCCACCGGAACGACTTTGCTGATTACGCGAAGCGTGCGATGAGTTTCTGTGCTTTCGGGAGGAGCGCGGCGCCGAGGGCGACTTTCACGATGTCGGCGAGGACGAACGGGGCGACGGCCTGCGTGAATGCGAACTGCGCATTCGTGAGCGCCGCGAACCACGCCCAGCCGCCGGCGTAAATCACCGCCAGCGCGAGCAGCATGCCGCTGACGGAACGGACGATCGAGGAGCCCCAGCCGCGCTCCGAAACGAAGCCTGCCACCCATGCTGCGAACGGGTAGGAGAGCAGGTATCCGGCAGTGAGACCGGCAAACACGAGCGTACCGCCGCGGCCTTGCGCAAACACCGGCAGGCCGCTGAAGCCTTCGAGCAGATACAGCGCCGCGGCGGCCGCGCCGCGCGTCGAGCCGAGTGCCACGCCGAGGAAAATCACGGCGAGCGGCTGCATGGTCATCGGGACGGGCGTGAACGGCAGCGGAATCGCCACCTGCGCTGCGATCGCGATCAGCAGGCTGGCTCCGATCACGAGCAGCATGTCAGCTGCGACACGGCCACGGACGAAGCGTTCGATCACGACAGAGGGAATGGTCATCGCTTTGGTGCTCATACGAGGCGCAGCATAACGAATTCAATGGCCGCTGGCGATTTCTTTGCTGTAATCGCGCACATGAAACGTGCAGTCGTGTTCGTCATCGCGCTCCTCGGGCTCGCGTGCAGCAAGCCGGAGCCGCTCACCGCGGCGAAAGCACAACAGATCGTGAACAGCGGCTCGTTCAAAAGCGAGCCGGTGTACGCCGAGGTGCCGCAGAAGGTCTGGTGGACACCGAAATCGCCGAAAGACGATTACGACGAGCTCGCGCTCCGCACGCTGCGCAATCTCGAAAAAGCGGGCCTCGTGACGGTCAGCGAACAGGTGACCGCCGACTCCGCGACCTACCAGGCAAAGATCACGCGCAAAGGCTTTCCGATCCTCGGCACCGCACCGAGCTATCGCGGCCCGGTGTATCGCGCGAAGATCTGCGAGAAGGTGTACGACGGCCTCCAGAACTTTCAACGCCATCCGACACAGCCGACCGTCGGGCACGCCGAACTGGCGTGGCACTACGACAACGCGACCTGGCTCTATCCGCTGTTCGAAACGAAGATCGACAAGCCGCTCGACAAGCCGTACGCGTCGTTCATCTCGTTCTGGTATGACGAGAATCAGTGGATGTTCCAGGTGAACGTGCGGAAGACTAAGGCCGTCGCATCCGCCGGATCCCCTCCGGCCCCGCGATGATCGCTTCGGTCGCTTCGTGAGGAAAGAAGCCGGTCTCCACGACGCCGGCGTGCTCGCGCAGCCGCGCGCAGACGTCCGCGATGTCGGCGCCCTCCGGCACCATCACGTCGAGAATGCGATGCCCTTCGTCGGTGACGCGCGGCGCACCGTCGCGCATCCGCAGGACAGGCGCCAGCCCCATTTCGGTGAAGCGGCGCGTCAGCACGTCGAGCGCGAACGGCGTCACTTCCACCGGAAGCACGCCGACGCCGAGGCGCTCGACGATCTTCGATTCGTCCGCGATGACGATGAAGCGCAACGCCTGCTGTTCCACGATTTTCTCGCGCAGCAACGCGCCGCCGCGTCCTTTGATCAGGCGCAGTTGCGCATCGATCTCGTCGGCGCCGTCGATCGCGAGATCGAGCGGCGCGACGTCCTGAAGCGCGAACGTCGGCACTCCTTCGTGCCTCGCCTGCGCTTCGGTCGTTTCCGAGGTGCAGGTGCAGCGGATGTCGCGCAGGGCGCCCGTGCGTAAAGCTTCGCCGAGAAGCTTCACGAACTCGGCGGCCGTCGAGCCGGTGCCGAGACCGAGCGTCATGCCGGAGCGAACTTCCTGCAGCGCGGCGCGAGCCGCTTCGATCTTCAGATTCACTAATACCCTCCCGCTGCACCGCCGCGCCGCGGGTCGGCGACGGCGATGAGGCGGCCATTCTCGAACAGGATCGCGTGCACGTCACCAATCGCTTCGCGTGCGCTCGCGCCGTGCCCCATCTGATTGAGCGTCTCGATCGTCGCCATCGGCGCGCGGCCTCGCTCGTACAGCACTTCTTCGGGTGACGTCTGCTGGTGATAGCGCGGCGCCGCAATCGCGTCGTGCAGCGATTTGCCGTAGACGACGACGTTCAGGAACACCTGCACGATCGTCGTCGGAATCGCGGCGCCGCCGCGCGTGCCGAGCGCGAGAAACGGTTTCCCGCCGCGCAGCACGATCACCGGCGCGATCGGCGAAGCGGGGCGTTTGAGGAGGTCGAGCGCGTTCACTCCGCTCGTGAAGTCACGCATCGCGTTGTTGAGAAAAATCCCGAGCGACGGCGCGATGAACCCGCTGCCGAAATTGTCGCCGAGGCTCGTCGTCACGGCGACGACGTTCCCTTCCGCGTCGGCGATCGTGAAGTGCGTCGTGTGCTCCCCTTCGTTCGTCAAAGTGCGCGGCTCGGTGAGTGCGCTGGTCAGCGTGGCGCGCGCCGGATCGATCGTCTTGCGCCACAACTCCGCCCGTTGCTGCGACATCAGCTCGCGATACGGAATGCGCGCGCCGAGCGGATCGCCGATGTAACGCTGACGGTCGATGTGCGCACGGCGTTCGGCTTCGATGAGGAGATGCAGTGATTTCGCGGATTGAAATCCGCTGGCGGCGAGATCGTCCTTGCCGAGGATGTTCAGCACTTCGCCGATCGCCACGCCGCCGCTCGAAGGAGGGGGCGTCGTGTAAATGTCGTACGCGCCGTAACGCATCTTGATGGGGGCGCGCCACAGCGGTTGGTATTCGCGCAGGTCGCGGTAACCGACGATGCCGCCGCCGGCCTGAATCGCCGCGACGAGTTTCTCCGCCAGCGCGCCCTGGTAAAAGTCACGCGCGCCGTGATCCGCGAGCCGCTGCAAGGTCGCCGCGAGCTCCGGCAGCGGCAGCGTTTTCGGGATGTCGAGCTTGCGATCGCGCTTCGCTGCGTCGATGTCGGCCGCGAGCTCGGCGTCTTCGCGCGGACCTTCGCGCGCGAGCGCAATCGCGGAAGCGAACAGCTCTTTCCACGGACGCTTGCCGAACCTTCCGTGCAACGCTTCGATGCCCGCCAGCGTGCCGGGCACGCCGGCCGCGAGCGCGCCTGCAGCGGGCGTTTTCGCGAACATGTCGCGTTTCGCCGCGCGCGGTGCGGTCTCCCGGAAATCGAGGGTCCAGACGCCGCGCGATTCGGCGTCGTAGTAGACGAGAAATCCGCCGCCGCCGAGATTTCCCGCCTGCGGGTGAACGACCGCGAGCGTCATCGCCACCGCCACCGCGGCATCCGCAGCGGTGCCCCCTTTCTGCAGCACCTGCAGGCCGGTTTTCGTGGCAAGAGGATGCGCGGTCGAGAGCGCGGCGTGTTTGGCCGTGACTTGCCCGAACGCGGTGAGGGACAGCAGCAGGTGAAGCAGGAGCGTGGCGCGGAACGCGAAGCAGCGAGTGGTCGTCGTCGATCCGTGAGGCGGGGGAGGGGTCATTTCCGCGGTCTTCGTGCAGTCCGATTACGGTCGTAAATCAGCTTCAGGCCTTTGAGCGTGAGCTCCGGATCAACGACGTCGATGTGTTCGCTGTCGTCGGCGAAGAGTGTGGCGAGACCGCCCGTTGCGACGATGCTTTTGATGCTCGGCACTTCGCTGCGGATGCGCGCGAGAATGCCGTCGACGAGGCCGAGGTAACCGAAGTAGATGCCCGACTGCATGTTGACGACGGTGTTCGTGCCGATGACACGATCGGGCCGCCGCACGTCGACTCGCGGCAGTCGCGCCGCACGCGCAAACAGCGCCTCGGCCGAGATGTTCAAGCCCGGCGCGATGACGCCGCCTACGAACTCCGCGTTCGCCGTGACGACGTCGAACGTGGTGGCGGTGCCGAAGTCGACGATGACCGTCGGTCCGCCGTACGCCTCGTGCGCGGCGGCGCAGTTCACGATGCGATCGGCGCCCACTTCGGCAGGATTGTCGACGTGAATCGCGATGCCGGTCTTCACTCCCGGCTCGACGAACAGCGGCTCGATCCCGAAGTACTTGCGGATCATGAACGTCATGGCCGTGTTCAGCGGCGGCACGACCGAGGCGACGATCGCCCCCTCGAGATTGTTCTGAATCGTATCGCCGACGAGCTGCCGCGCCAGGATGCCGTATTCGTCCGCCGTCCGCTCACGCGCCGTGGCAAGCCGCCACGAATTGATCAGTTCCTCGCCGCGATACACGCCGAGCACGAGATTGGTGTTGCCGAGATCGACGACGAGCAGGCTGGACGACACGGCGCGATGGTAACCGAGTCGCCGACGTTTGATTGCGTCGGCGCTAGGCGCCCGCCTCCCTTCTGCCCTGCGCACGCTCGTGGTGTCTCTCGGCAGCTCACTGCCTTTGGTGGAGCGGCGGGCTTTAGCCCGCCGACTGTTGATCCGGCGGGCTGAAGCCCGCCGCTCCACTGAACGCGGTGCATCGCGCCAGCTGACAGCTTCCTGAAATGCGCCGTTGCGCGGCAAAGGATTTTGACATTTCGCGACGACGCAAATTCGCGCAAGTCAAGCCGGTTCAGACATTTATCCGAATTGTGCCACTGGCCGCCCGATTGAAATCTATAGGCGGCGAAAGGAGGTGGTGCAACGAGATAGAGCTCGACGCGAAACGGGAACAGACAAGACGGTTCAGTGTGGAACACAGCCAAAAACCAAGCCCCGGAAAAACCAAAAACCAAAAAACAAAAAAACGAAAAAGGAGAAAAGACCCATGCGGAAGTCCCTTCCGATCTTCACTCTCGCCCTGATCATCCTCTCCCTCTCCACCGTTGCCTTTGCGGACGCGGCGCCGGCCAGCACGGCGGGCGTCGTCAACATCAACACGGCCAACGCCGACCAGCTCTCGATGCTCCCGCGCATCGGCCCGAAAGCGGCGCAGCGCATCATCGAGTACCGCACGCAGCACGGCCCCTTCAAGAAGCCCTCGGAGCTGATGCAGGTCAAAGGTGTCGGCGCGAAGACGTTCGAGCTCCTCACGCCCTACATCGCGGTCGACGGCAAGACCACGCTCGCGACGAAGGTCGCCTCACCTCGCAAGCCGCGCGCGGCAAAGGCGCCGTCGAAGGCCGCGGCGAAGTAGCGCGCCGCAGAAAGAAAGGAATCAAGACCGATGCGAAAGCTCCTCTCGCTCCTCACGTTCGCACTCGTGACCCTCTCGATTGCCCCGTCCGCGATGGCCGCCGACACGCCGCAGGCAGGTGTCGTCAACATCAACACGGCCAGCGTTGCGCAGCTCTCGCTGCTGCCGCGCATCGGTGAAAAAGCAGCGCAGCGCATCGTCGACTACCGCACCGAGCACGGCCCATTCAAAGAGCCCTCGCAGCTCGTGGAAGTCAAAGGCGTCGGCGAGAAAACGTTCGCGCTCCTCTCGCAGTACGTCGCGGTCGACGGCAAGACCACGCTCACGGCGAAAGTCGCGAGCCCGCGCAAGCCCCGCAGCACCAAACCCACCACCACGGCGTCGAACTAGACGCCGCCCGCCCCAACTCCTCAACCAGGCCGCCGCGCGACATCCGCGCGGCGGCCCCTCCACTTCAACTAGTTTCGATTTCAAAGGAGAACGTGTGCCCAGACATCAGCGCGGCCATTCGCTCCTCGAGCTGCTCGCCGCTCTCGCAATCCTGCTGCTGTTCATCGCCGTCACCCTGCCGGCGTTCGCGAGCATCGGCCGGAAGCGCGCCTTGCGCGCGGCGACCGCGGAGCTCCGCTCGACGTTTGCCGAAACCCGTTCGCGTGCAATCGCACGCGGCATTCACAGCGGTCTGAAATTCACCAAGCTCGCCGGCACCTGGCACTTCGCGTCGTACGAAGACGGAGATGGCGACGGCGTCCGAAACGACGACATCGCGAGCGGCGTCGATCGCCAGGTTGCGACGCCACGACTCGTGCTGCGCGAGTCGGAGCTCGTCACGATCGGCCTCCTGCCGTACGACATCAAAGATCCCGACGGCGATCCGCTGCCCGCCGCCAAGTCGCCGGTCGCCTTCAACAAGACCACCATCTGTTCGTTCTCCCCACTCGGCGAGGCGACGCCCGGCACGATCTACATCACTGACCGGCGCGAGCTCTGGTGCGTGCGCGTGTACGGCGCGACCGCGAAACTGCGCGCGCTGCGCTACGACGCGGCGAAAAAACGGTGGGTGTCGTGATGCGCGCGTCAGCGATGCGAACGCCGCACCACCAGCCGCTCCGCTTCGTACGTCTGAATGGCCGACAGCGTGCTGCGGCGCAGCATCTCTTCGGTGAAGGCGTCGGTGAGAATGCGGCCGTCCATGTCGCGCCCGATGGGCAGCCCGGCGCCGAAGAGCACCGTCGGCACGACGTCGACCACCGACGCGGCAGCGGCATGCTCGCGATGCGCGGCCGAGGGGCCGGTGAGGATCAGAAAGCCATCGTCGGCGCCGGTGGTGTCGCGGCGCACCTTGCCGGTTGCGAACTCCCACACATTGGCCGGCAGCTTCGGCGGCACGACGCCGGCGGGAGAGGTGATGACGAGCAGATGCCGCGGATTGCGTCGGGCAATGTCCGCCAGCATCCGATCGAGCTGCTGCGTGTACGCGCGCACCGCATCGCCTTTGCGCGTGCCGCGCGGCGGGAGCTCGTTGCGGAACACATGCAGCGCGCGCTGCGCGGTCTCGAATCCTTCCAGCGCCACCGCGGTCAACGCCGCCTGGCCGTCGACCGCGGCGGCCGCGCCGAGGTCGGAAGAGAGGGCGTCGACGATCCGCTGCTGACCGGCGCCGTGGAAACGCTCCGCTGCAGCGCCAGCGCTCACCGGAGTTACAGCCGCGGTCTTCACGGACGGCCAGCGCACCACGCGTGCTGGGAGCTCGAGCCGCTCGAACAGCGACCAGATCGGCAACGCACGGCCGGTGAGCAGCGACGCCGAGATCCGCTCGACCGGCGGAATGAGACCCCACGCGCGGAACGCGACGCCGTACGGCAAAAGGAGAAACGGCTCGTCGCGATTCAGCGGTGTTTCATACGAAAAACGCCCGGTGACGCCATGCCGGTGGGGGAGCTTGCCGGTTGCCAGCGAAGCCCACAGCGACTTGGTGTGCGTGGTGCGGAACGCCTCGACCCGCGTGAAAAAAGCACGCTCCGTCACCGTCTCGAAGAACGGCAGCAGCCCTTCGCCTTTCATGGTCACGATCCAGTCGTACGGCAGGTTGCGGATGGCGACGAAGATCACGTGCGCCTGCGCGTCGGGGGCGTCGATGGTCGCAAACACCGCGTTGCGCGGCTCGGTCCGATAGCTCTCGCGGCGCTGGTAGAGAAAGACGGCCGAGACGCCGATCAGCACGACGCCGGCGATGAAGATCGCGCGCGACAGACGGCGGTTCGCGTTGCGCTCCACCACCCACAAGAGCAGCAGGATGAAGGCGGTGGCGGTGATGACGTTCGACGCTTTCGAAAGGATGCGCATCGCGCCGACCGGCAGATAGCCGCGCAGCAGCTGGAGGTGCATCCAGTAGGTGAACGAGGAGACGAAGGCGGCGCAGACCACGAATCCAAATCCGTGCGTGCGATACGTCTCTGGCCTTCCGAAAAGCCGCACGCGCAACGCGCGCAAGCCCCACAACGCGGAGCCGAAGAGCAGCCCGCAGGTGAGGCCGTAAATCAGCGTCACGGTCGCCAGTCGGAGGGGCGTGATCTCGACCTGGGGGTTGATGAAGTACAGCAGGTGAGCCATGTACAACCCGAAGATGGCACCGGCGAGAACGCGCTTCAGATAGGCCCAGCGGATCGGCATGTGGAGGGCCAATGCTGACGCCGGCCCGCGTGCGAGGATACACCGGCGACGAGGCCGCGCTCGACCTGCTGCGCGACCTCGGATATCCGGTCGCGCCGGTGGACGTCGATCCCGCCGAATGGCGCCGCGGCGGCGTGGCGATTCCGTGGAACGGTTCGACGCGACTGCAGCTCGCGGCGCGAATGCGTCACTTCGACCTCTTCGTCCTCACCGGAAATGTGAGTGCCGAAGCTGTGACGCAATTCCTGCGCAGTTACCGTGAATACAATCAACTCACGAAATCAGCAGTCATAACACAGCACGAGAACGAACTATCGATATTCGACCTCTCCGGTGAACGGAAGCTGCGGCGTCTCGCGGTCGACCTCCGGGCGCCGAGCACGCATGCCGTCGACCGGCTGAATCTCCTCGCGCGTGGCGGCGACGATGCGTCGCTCGCGCGCATTTACGATCGCGCGCTCGATCGCGAGAGCGTCACGCGTGAGTTTTTCCAGCGCTTCCGCGGTGCCGTCCGCGACGTCGCCTCCGCGTTGCCGGGCGAAGACCAGGAGGCGGCCGACGCAGAATCGCTGCTCATCCTGTCGCGCCTCCTCTTTCTCTCGTTCGTGCAGGAGAAAGGATGGCTCAACGGCGAGCGCCGCTTCCTGGTCGACCGCCTGGAGCGGGAGACGAAGCGGGGACGCGAGTTCTTTTCCGGCGTGCTGATTCCGCTCTTTTTCGGCGCGCTCAACACACCGCTGCGCGAACGGACGCCGGCCGCGCGGCGGCTCGGGCGCATTCCGTACCTCAACGGCGGTCTCTTCGAGCCGTCGCCGTTCGAGCTCCGTCACGCCGATCTGCATCTGCCGAACGAACTGCTGCGGCATGTGCTCGAAGACGTGTTCGAGAAGTTCGATTTCCGTCTCGACGAGACCGACGACGCCGGTACGCACGTCGATCCCGAAATGCTCGGCAAGGTGTTCGAGTCGCTGATGGCGTCCGACGAGCGCGCCGCGAGCGGCAGCTTCTACACGCCGAAAGAAGTGGTCGACCTCCTCACGGAGCGGGCGATCGCCGAGTGGCTCGGCGACGGCGGCGTGGAGAAACTCGAGACCATCACCATCCTCGATCCCGCCTGCGGTTCCGGTGCGTTTCTGCTTTCCGCACTCGGCGCGATCGAAAAACTGTGGCGTGCGAAGACGAACGATGTACCGCGCGACCTGCGGCGCCGCATCGTCGCCAACTCGCTCTTCGGCGTCGACCTCAAACCGGAAGCGGTGCGCCTGTGCGAGTTGCGTCTCTGGCTGGCGATCGTTTCGGGCAGCGATGCCGCCATCGAAGATGTCGCGCCGCTGCCGAATCTCGATCGCAACATCCTGCAGGGGAACGCGCTCCTCAGCCCTACCGATTTTCTCGGCGACGCGCGCACCGACATCTACAACGACTGGCTCGTTGCGCTGCGCGCGCAGGGCGACCTCCTCGAGCGTTACCGCACCGCGCCTCACGCACAAAGGCCGGCGCTGGCGCGCCTCATTCGCAGCAACGATCAGCGGCTCGCGTCGGAGCTCCTGGCGCGCAGCATCGAAGGAGCCGAGCGCGAGCTCCAGCATGCCTGCGCGCCGCAGCGCGACCTCTTCGGCCGCGTCGAGCCGGTGGATGCGCAGCGCTGCCTCGCCTTGCAGCAGACGATCGCGGAACAGAAGGTTCTGCTCGAACGTGCCGAGGAGGGGCGGCTCGAGTTCTTTTCGTTCGACGTGCATTTCGCGCCGGTCATGGCGAACGGCGGGTTCGACGTCGTGGCCGGGAATCCGCCGTGGGTGCGCAACAGCCGCATCGAAGTGCGCGCGAAGCGGATGCTCGCCGAACGGTACGCGCTGTTCCTGCCGTGTCACGACGGTACGGCCTTTCATCAGCCCGACCTGTCGGTCGCGTTTTTCGAGCGCGCACTCGCGCTTGCGAAACCAGGCGGTGTGGTGTCGCTGCTGATGCCGTCGAAGATCGTCAACGCGACGTACGCCGGCCTGCTGCGGCGCGCGGCGATCGGACGCGTCGTCGCCATCGACGATTGGAGCGACGATCCACGCCGCCGCCGCTGGTTCGACGCCGACACGTTCCCTCTCGGCATCACGCTGCGCGTCGAAGAGCAGAAGCGGCGCGGTGCGCTCGTCGATGCACGTGCGCTCGCCGCGCTGCCTCCCGTGCGCGTCACCGCCTCGGGCGAGTCGTTCGCCTTGCCTCGCGCGCTCCTCTCGGTCGACGGCCCGACCGCCGAGTGGGCGCTCGTCCCGCCGGAGGTGTCGGCCATTCTGCGCCGCCTGCGCGCGTCGTTTCCGACGCTCGGCACGGCACACCGCCGACGGCCGTTCATGGGCGTGAAGACCGGCGACAACCGCAACTTCTTTCTCGAAGCAGAGCGGGTCGACGATGCGCAGCTCGTCACGACCGACGGCATTCGCATCCCGCTTTCTGCAGTCTGTCGCTGCGTGCGCGGACGCGATCTCCGGCGCTGGTCGGTCACCGCGTCGCACTGGATGCTCTGGCCTCCCGCCGGCGGGTGGCGCAAGCCGCCGAAGTGGCTCCAGAAGCTCGCCGTCGCGCGCGGGCTCGAGCCGCGCGATTTCCGGCTTTCGTTCGTTCGGCCGGAGCATGTCGGGATCAAGGTCGCGTGGAAAGATCTCTCGCGCGGACTGGCCGCGGCCGTGCTGCCGGACGTCGTGCACGTCAACGAGCTCGCGTTTCCGCTCGTGCCGAATCAAACGTTGTACGGCATCGACGCGGTGTCGCCCGATGAGGCGTACGCGGTTTCCGCGATGCTCAATTCGACCGTCGCCGGCGCGCTGCTCGTGTCCGTTGCGGAGCGGGCGAAAGACGCCCACTTTCGTTATTTCGGCCGCACCGTTGCGGCGCTGCCGTGGCCCGAGCCGCACGCGCGGTTCGATGTGCTCGTGCGGCTCGCGCGGCGTGCGCATCGCGGAGCGGAGGTCCAGCACGAGATCGATGCGATCGTGGCAGGCCTCTACGGCGTGAGCGCGGGCGAGCTCGCGTTGCTCGCGCAGTTTCTCGCGCGGAGGCTCGGTGAGTGAGCCGGAGTGCGGCGGCGCGAACGCTTCGTTCGACCTGGGGCGGACGCACAGCGCCGCCGCGCTCCACCCGTTTCAACGCGACGCGACCGATCGCGTGCTGCACCTTCTCGAGACTCGCGGCGGAGCCTTGCTCGCCGACGAAGTGGGCCTCGGCAAGTCTTTCGTTGCGGCGGAGGTGATGCGCCGCTTCGGCGCGGAGACCGAGTTGATCGTCCCTGCCGCGCTCATCGCGCAGTGGCGCGAAACGCTCGCGCGCTTTTCCGTCGACGCGCGCATTTCCACGCACGACACGATCGACCGCGAGATTCCGAAGCCGTTGCGGCGCCTCGTCGTGGTCGACGAAGCGCACGCGTTCCGCAATCCGCGCACGCAGCGTTACGCGTCGCTGGCGAGACGTACGGCCGGTGCGCGAGTGCTGCTCGTCACGGCGACACCGGTGTGCAACTCGGTGGAAGATCTCGCCGCGCTGGTGCGGCTTCTCGCGCGCGACGATCTGCTCGCAGATTGCGGCGTGCCGTCGCTCGACGTCGCGTTCGAGCAGCGCGATCTCGAAGCGATCGATCGCGTGGTGGCCGCGCTGGTCATTCGCCGCGACCGCAGCATTCTCCCGGCAGAGGCGCGCTTCGGCGCGCTCGAGCGGCGCGTGATCCGGCATCCGGTGCACGATCTGCGCGCTCTCGACGAGCTCCGGTTCCCGCTCGTTGCGGAGCGCGCACTCTTGCGCCGTTTCCTCCGCCGGCGTCTCGAATCGAGCGAAGCCGCACTCATCGAATCGCTGCGGCGGCAGACTCGATTCTACGAGCGCGCACTCGGCGCAATCGCGGCGGGCCGCACGCTGCCGAAACGCGAATACCGCCGCGCGTTCGCGCATGAAGAAGATCGCGCCGAGTTTCAGGATGTGCTGTTCTGGGAGCTTTTCGCGCCGCGGGGTGACGCAGATCCGGATGCGATTCGCGAAGAAATGCGCCGCCTCGACGCCTTGCAGCACGAGGCGCGGGCGCTGCCGCCGGTCAAGCGCGAGATGCTGCAGGAGGTGCTCACGCGCGAGCCGACGCTCATCTTCACCGGCTCGGTCGCAACCGCGCGCGATCTGCAGGCCGTGCTGCAATGCGGCCTCGTCACCTCGCGCGACCGCTCGCGTGATGCCGTGCTGCACGCCTTCGTGACCGGCCGCCTCGACGTGGTCGTATGCACCGACCTCGCGAGCGAAGGGCTCAACCTGCAACGCGCCGGCGTGATCGTGCACTACGACCTGCCGTGGAATCCGGTGAAGCTCGATCAACGAAACGGCCGCGCGCACCGCATCGGCCAAACGCGCGACGCCGTCCGTGCGATCTACTTCGTTCCCGACTCACGAGAGACGCGCATCGTCGAAACGATCGCGCGCAAGAACCGGACGCGAAGACGCGTGCTGAAACCGAGCGTCCCGCCCGCGCCGCGCGACGCAACACACGCAACGCTCCCCCCGCGCATCCCCCGCGACGCCGCCTGCCGCCGCGTCGACGGCGAGCTGCCCGACCTCCTCGCCCGCCGCCACAAAGCCGGCATCGAACAACTCTTCACCGAGATGTCCGTAGACGACCTCCTCGCCCTGGTCCAGCTCGAAGCCTGAGTCGCCGTCCGGTGGAGCGGCGGGCTCTTAGCCCGCCGATTCATGCTCGACGGGCTGAAGCCCGCCGCTCCACCAGAACGTTGCGTCGTCAAACGTCAGGAGACGACGGTGGGGAACGCCGCATCGGAATCGCAGGCGTCGATCGGCGCGCGAAACAGCGGATCGAGTGCGGCTTCGATGTTGTCGGATGCGCCTTCGAAGGCGTCGACTCATGTGGAGCGGCGGGCTTTAGCCCGCCGAATCATA